>JBJEQU010000001.1:0-7760 GCA_051881935.1 Porcipelethomonas sp.
CGGAATAGGAAGAACGGCTCTTGAATACCTCATAAAGGCAGGCGCTTTTGACGGAATGGGTGCAAACAGGCGTCAGATGATCTCAAAATATCTCCAGTTTCTGGGACATGCGGCAGAAAATTCAAGGCTCAATGTGGAGGGACAGTTTGACCTGTTTTCCGGAGAGGGAGGAACCGGAATTTCTCCCTATGAGGATTATAAACCCCTTGACGAGTTCAGATATTCTGATATTCTCTGCTTTGAAAAGTTCGCTACGGGAATGTATATCTCAGGGCATCCTGTCGATCCATACAAGACTGTTCTCCGACTTATGCGTGTGCCGGAGGTGTGCAGCCTTTCGGAGGGGATAAAAGAGGGGAAACTTAAAAATGGTACACCGTTTTGTATGTGCGGAGTAGTGGATGATATTTCCGTACGCTATACCTTTGCCGGCAGAAAAATGGGATTTATAACTATACAGGATCCCACCGGCTTTGCTGAGTGTACAGTTTTTCCGGATGTCTTTATCCCCAATGAAAAAAAGCTTGATTACGGAAATCTTCTGTTTATCAGGGGCAGGGTCTCATCCAGACCCCGTTATAAGGACACTTTTGTCGCCGAGGAGATCTGTGATGAAAAGGCTCTGGAGGAGATTATCGCAAAAAAGAAACTATGCGTCAAGGCTGAGAGCAGCGGAAACGGGAAAATTTCAGCGGTATCTTCGATAGTTAAGAAATATCCCGGAAAAACTCCGTTCTGTTTTTATTTTACTGATATAAAGAAGCTGCTCAGACCAAGGGGAATTGCGGGGGTCAGCATCAGTCCCGGACTTTACCGTGAACTGTGTGATGCAGCAGGTGAACAGGCACTCGGACTTATAGACTGATCCCAAGGAAAAAATTACTTTGATTTATTCCGAAAGGACTTGACAAATTTCCAAAATAGTGTACAATAATATATAGTAGGATTTGCGTGAAAAAAACGCTTATCATTAATCGGGTTCTGTATGGATATACAGCAGGCTGAGATTAAGGTGCCTTAAACGGCAGATAGGAGTTATTGAAATGATAAAGAAGATTGGTATTTTAACAAGCGGCGGAGACGCACCGGGAATGAATGCAGCTGTAAGAGCGGTAACAAGGGCAGCTATCAGAAGGGGTATGCAGGTATACGGTATCCGCAGAGGTTATAACGGACTTATCAACGGAGATATAGTTGAAATGAACGCAAGGAGCGTTTCTGATATTATCCAGAGAGGCGGTACATGTCTCTATACTGCAAGATGCCATGAATTCAGAACTGAAGAGGGCGTTGACAAGGCTAAGGAAATGTGCGAAAAGCTCGGTCTTGAGGGTATTGTGGTAATCGGCGGTGACGGCTCATTCAGAGGTGCTGCTGACCTTTCTGCAAAGGGCATTCTCTGTGTAGGACTGCCGGGTACTATTGATAATGATATCGCATGTACGGAATATACCATCGGTTATGATACGGCTATGAATACCGTAGTTGAAATGGTAGACAAGCTCAGAGATACAACACAATCACACGACAGATGCAGTGTTGTTGAGGTAATGGGCAGACGTGCAGGATATATTGCTCTTAATGCAGGTATCGCATGCGGTGCAACCTATGTTATTACAACAGAGGTTCCTTATGACCTTGATGATGTTGCAAAGAAAATGCTTGAAACAAGAAAAACAGGCAAGCAGCATTTTATCATTCTGGTTTCTGAGGGCGTTGGTCATTCAGAGGAAATCGCAAGAACTCTCCAGGAAAAGACAGGCATCGAAGCAAGAGCTACTATTCTGGGTCACGTTCAGAGAGGCGGTTCACCAACAGTAAGGGACAGAGTGGTTGCAAGTCAGATGGGATATTACGCTGTTGAACTGCTTTCACAGGGTATCGGCAACAGAGTTGTTGGTATGCAGCAGCACAAGATAGTTGATTTTGATATTCAGGAAGCACTTTCAATGAAGAAGCCTTTTGAGGAAGAGCTTTACCATATTGCAGGAGAAATTGCATTTTAATAAAGAAGGTATCAGCACATCGATTGATGGTTCTTTATGAAAGTTATTGCAAAAAAGCGTGAATTTACAAAAAAAGACTTGTTATTTTGTGTATTTTGAGTTATAATTATAGCAGTCCGAGAAAAATATTGGGAGATTAAGTTGTATTTTGTACATTTTATCCCTGAATGTTTTCTTGGATTGCTGTATTTTTTTGCCGTCAGAAAATATTACGGTACGGCGGCAGGATCTTTATGAAATTTCTGTGACTTGCAGAGACATTCTGAAGGGAGTCTTTTTAATGGATAAAATTGGATTTATCGGCGCCGGAAATATGGGAAGCGCTATTATGAAGGGTATAGCCGGAAGCAGCATGGGCAGCCGGACTGAAATATATGCCTTTGACACGGATAAGGCAAAAACCAATGCCCTTTTGCAGTTCGGGGTGAAACCGGCTGCCGATGCAAATGAGATATGTGAAAAATGCGGAATAGTTTTTCTTGCGGTCAAGCCGCAGGTCTTTGAGGATGTACTGTTGTCCTTTAAGGACAGCGTTTCTGCCGATACGGTTTTTGTTTCAATTGCCGCCGGAATTTCGGCTGAGTTTATCAGAAAAACTCTCGGCAGCGATGATATAAAAGTAATTCTTGTAATGCCCAATACGCCGCTTCTTCTGGGGGAGGGTGCTACTGCCATCGGAAAGGCTGAGGGTGTACCACAGGACAAATTTGACTTTGTATGCAGCGTTTTCAGCGAGTGCGGAAAGGCATTTGTAATTCCCGAAGACAAAATGAAGGAGGTCATTGCCGTAAACAGCAGCAGTCCGGCATTCATTTACTTATTCGCCAAGGGATTTATTGACTATGGTAAAAAGGTGGGGTTTGATGCCGAAACAGCAAAGGAGCTTTTTGCCCAGGCTCTTATCGGCTCAGCAAAAATGATTACTGATTCGGGGAACACTATAGACGAGCTTATTAAGATGGTCTCATCCCCGGGAGGCACGACCCTTGCCGGACTTGACAAGCTTTATGAGGGAAAGCTTACAGAGGTTGCAGGCAGTGCCTGTGAGGCATGCACTAAGAGAGCTTATGAGCTTTCAAAATAGTCATAAATAGAAATTTTCAGGCATATTCTTTTTAAAAAGGCTTCTTGCCGTAATAATAAAGGAATGATGTTTATGAAAATTTCGGATGGAACATGCTTTACCAATTCACAGAAAAGGCGGATATGTCTTGGAGCATTTCTGCTTCTTGTGTTTGGCGGGATCATAGGTGGAACTGTTGTTGTCTGCGCCTCAGACAGTGTAAACTGGCTCAACAGACTTTTGTTTACACACAACATGTACAAGTCTGCGGAGGGGCTTCTGACAATTAGGCAGTTTTTAAGGAGCCTTGTACCGATACTTGTACTGCTGGCTGTACAGTTTTTTTCCGGCTTTTTCGCTTTCGGACAGGCTTTTGCGGCGGTCACAGCCGTAAGTCGGGGAGCAGCAGCAGGTATCTCGGCGGCACTCGTCTATCTTGCTATGGGGAAGGGCGGATTTTTTGCCGTACTTCTGACGGTTTTCCCTTTTGCAGTTACAAGTGCAGCGGTGATAATCCTTGGTGCCAGAGAGTCCGCAAAGCTTTCCGGACAGATAGCAAAATTTTCATTTTTCGGTGAGAGCGGAGAAAACACATCGCCGGATGTAAAGCTATACTCACTGAAATTCGGAGTTCTGGCTGTATTCGGGATTGTTTTGTCCGCAGCAGACGTCCTGATATCCTACTTTATCGGGGGAATGCTGCATGGCTGAAAACCATCCGGATCCGGACAGGAATAAAAAAATCAAGGAGTTAATAAATAATGGGTTTGTTTTACAATTACAGGAAAACAGGTTCGGGTATCGAAAAGGATACTCCGGAAAAGGGAAGGATCGTCGTATTTTTCGAGATACTTTTAAGAAAGTTCTGGAAGCTTATTGAAGTAAATCTTCTTTACTTCGTATTCTTTATCCCTCTTGTTCTTGGTTACTATGCATTTTTCTACGTCTCAAATTTTGCGGTAAAAATGATAATGACTGCAATATGCATTATAGTATTTGCAATTGTTTTCGGACCTGCAACAGCAGGGGTCTTTAAGATAATGCGAAGCTACGCAATTGAGAAACATTCTTTTATAATCAGCGATTTCAAAAAAGCGTTTACTCAGAATTTTAAAAAATCCCTTGCTATGGGACTTATTGACATTGTGGTGTTTATATCGGTGTGTTCTGCAATTTACATATATCCAAAAATGGCGGCGACTTACGATAACGAGTTGATATATGTTCCTCTTGTACTTAGTATAAGTCTTGGTATCGCTGTTACGATGGTAAGCTTTTACGCATATCTGCTTGTTGTGGCAACTGATGTTTCATTTAAAAATGTAATAAGGAATTCTATTGTGCTTTCCTGCGTTGCAATAAAGAAAAATCTTATAACACTTGTTATAACTCTTGTTATTGCCGGAGTTTTTGCAGCACTTACGATCTATAATCTTTTTACTGTATTTGCATTCCCGTTTGTTCCGGCGGCGATCATTATGTTTGTTATAAGCTTTAATTCATATCCGGTCATCCAGAAATACGTCATCAACCCGTATTACGAACAGAGAGGAGAGGTAAACCCGGAGCTTTCTTATGCAGCAGAGGGGGAATAAGTCCTTTTTGAAGATATGGGCGTCAAGGAAAAGCCAATGGAACAGCCTAAGACTAAAGGCGGCAGAAAGACAGTTTCCTGAGCCATATAATCATAATAGAGGTATTTACGGGCGGTCAGTGACCGCCCTTATAAATATCTGCTTTTTTCCTTACTTTCTTTATGTAAGTAAAGAAAGTAACAAAGAAAAATTTCGTTCTATTCTTTAATTCTTCATTTCTTGCTTTTGCAATTTTTTCTTCCGCTTACAGCGGCTTGCTTAATGAGTAGATTGGTCTCCGTTTTTCATTTGTCACATTAAAAGATGGAAAGAGAACTGTAGTTGAAACTGAATATTCAGGTAGGTATTTTGTTGACGTATGGTGCAATGATTCAACAATATCAAGTAAGTACAGTGTAGTTACTCCAAACACAAGATACGCAATCCATTGTTTATACCGCATATCGAAAGCCGATAGGGCTTTATTTTTTTGCTTTTTTCAAAAAATGAATTAAAGGTACTTTTGAGATAGTCATAATAAATTGGTTTATTGATAACCTTATAGAAATTATTTGAAGTACATATCCTCTGAGGTCATAGAAGTAAAATTCTATGGAATTTTCAAATTCAAGGTTCATGGGGGTAAAATTTGTTGGAGCAGTAGGGCAAAGTCCATGAAAATTTAAAAGTGTGTAAAAAAACTTGTGAGAGTTTGAGAATTAAATCATCTTTTAAATATTCTGAATTTGACGTATGAAACTTCAAGTGGCATTGTTTGAAAATATGAGGGTATGAAGTTTATGGTTAGAGAGTATTTTTTCTTGTGGTCGTGATAATTATTGAAGTAAAGTTATTATAAGATTTTAATTATAGTCACCGTTACCTAAGTCACTTTCAGAATAATTTCCTGTCAGTCTCGTACATTCTTGAATTACAAGTATATAAGCTCATTTTAAAAATATGGAAAATGATATGAAGGAGATACTATGGCTCGTTTCATCTTTTATTCTTGGCAAAACGATTTAGACTGCAAAACGCATCGATATTTCATTGAAAAGTGCTTAAAAAAGGCATTAGTTGATTTAAAAAAAGATGCCGCAATATATATGAGCTATGATCGAGATACCAAAGGCATTAATGGTAGTCCTGATATCACTGCAACAATCTTCGATAAAATTGACAAATGTGTTTTAAATGAACTTTCACGAGTAAGCAAAATTTTAGGAACAAACATTGCCGATCTGTATGTAAAAGGTTAATTATTCAACCCATTGAACGATTACATAAAAGGTAAAATTGATAGAGCTATTTTGGGTATTGTTAAACCAATGGCTAATTTGGTTTATGGAACTATATCATTAAGCGAAGGGTTAGCAAACGTCTTGCTACTACTAAACTGCTCTGTAGAAGAAATTGAACAGCGTATCACTAACATTCACTTTCCGGCGTTTATTGCACTGAATAAACGTTATGTGGACACTGATGGTGGTAAAGTAATTAACATAACTCACTATGCAACAAACACCGCTCCTTCGTTAAGACATTGTTTGTCCATCAAACCGAACAGCATTAAGCCATTGGCTGCCAAAATATACAAATTAATCATCATTTGCAAATATTGGCTTGATGTTACCGATAGTGAGTTTATCTTAGACCCCGACTACTATGTGGTTTCATAAGTGCAAACAAAAAAGGGCTATCCGATTCCACAAAGAATCAGATAGCTCTTTATTCATTCAACAATTCAAAAATGTTGCCAAATCGTTGCCAATCGGCAATGTTACAAGCAGAAAAGCGCGGTGTTACGCCATTTCGGCAGAATTGTACATTATTCCCATTCGCTATAAATATTCTCACACCCAGCGCATATGGTGACAGTGTGTGCGTTTCAGTACAAACGCTTTTATTTCATACACCTGATACAATTATTTCAATGATAATTAGTATCACAAACAGTATCACGGTGATGCTGCTGCATATTGAGTGGAATTTCTGAGTAGATGTTTAGGAAGAATAATTTTTGAGATTGTGTGTAGATGAATATGTGTCATTTTATCACTTTCAGCAGTTGAATCAGTGTATGCTGTTCGCTAATCGTACTTGTAGTTTCTCTTGTATCAAATTCCACAAAACCATTATCTTTATAAAAATTTATAAGTCCCGGCTTTTTCTCTGCTTCAAGGAACATAATTGTACCGCCAATAAGATATTGCAAGTCTTTGATTTGATTGATTGCAAGACCAAGTAATTGTTTTCCAGTAATTCTTTTATCATTATGATTAGCGTAATTCTTTCCAAGCTGAGCAATCAGATAAGCGGATAAGCTATATGTATCATCATCTTCTCTGCAATCGCTTACACGGGCAATTTTTTTCAATACAGTTTTGCTTTTGATATTATCGCACTTGATAGTGATAGGTTTAATTGTCAGTGTGAAATATCCGAGCAGTTCAGCATCTTCATTTGAGAATACCAGATATGTTACGGACTGATGCTTTTTGGAAAATTCAATAGATTGCTCTTTTAAAAAGCGTTCAACATCTGAATTAAGCTCACATGAATAATCGGAAAGAATGTGAAGAAGTGCATTCTCTCCGATTTCATCATCGTTTGGATTATTTAAATATTCACGAATATTGATAGTCGTAAAATCATGCATTTGTTTTCTTCCTTTTAATCATAAGTGCTCTGAGTTCTTTTGAGCCGCTTATTTTTTTGACATCTACTTTGATTTCAGGTGCGGCATGATTAGCAGACTCTTCAATTGCATTTGCAAATACTTCTGCCTGTTCATCGCCGTATACAATGAAATTTTTCTTGATGCTTGAAGTTGCCATATCAAAACCTCCCATTTTTAGTATATGCAGAAATACTTCTGTTATTTATAGTATAGCACATTTTCGTTTGAAATTCAATAGTTCAGCTGAAAAAGATACACTATCACAAATCGACTGTCATTACCTCAAAACAATGACGGTCGATTTTTTATTTTACCTCCCGAAAATGTGCATATAAATTAAGGAAAGATATAAATTTGATATATAAAATTAGCCGTCAAAAATATGATATGTTATACTGAAAGAGCAGTCGACAAACACCCAAAAATCTGGTAGAATA
>JBJEQU010000002.1:0-7699 GCA_051881935.1 Porcipelethomonas sp.
GGTTCAAAAGCATTTTTCCGAAAGGAATACTCAGGACAAATCCCACAGCCGTGCCACTGCTGTCCGGAATCCACATAAGCGTCACGAAATTCATAATATCCCCATCCCACTGTAGCCGCCGCATAGCTGCCGGGCAGACAGAATTTTACATGGTCTCCGGCATCATGCATACCGCCGGCAACATCGATAGTACCGTCGCCGTCAGGGTCTAAGATATCACGATTTTCATCAATAAACTCCTGTGACAGATTAGTACCCTTGAAATCCTCTCCCATAGGTTTAAGCGGTACCGCTGCATCTTCGGTGTGACAATCACCGCGCCATTCAAGATTACCGCCGGTGATTCCGTAGCCGCACTTGTTGGCATCATAGAAATACAGCGACATCTGCAATGCCTTTGCAAAGTTGACCTCCACATCCGATGTGGAGGATAAAGTGTCTCCGGCAGCAAACGCCGACTGACCAACTGCTGCAAATCCCACTGCCGCACAGAGAACGGCTGCTGTGATTTTTTTGAATATGTGTTTTTTCACTGCTTCTCCTCCTTTAAAAGAACAGTATGCCTTTAATTGTTTTATTTTTCAAAAACAAAACCGTACTTAGAATACAATATTATTTTAGCATATTTCTCAAAAAAAGTAAAGAGTTTTCTAAAAATATAGTCTTGGTGAACAATGAATAATACTGAGAAGCCGCTGATGCATAATGCACCGTTTTATATAGAGTGTTTCACATAAAAGAGGAGTACGGATTTTCGGACAGAATTTCGATGGATAAAATGCAAAAATCTTTATGTGAATACGCTCTGAGTTTATATTTCCTGTTCTTCATACATCGGCAGGACTTCCTCAAAAACCGCATAGAATTTCATTGGTATGTATTTATCGGTATGGCATTTTCCGAAAAACCACTTTTCATAGTGACATGCCTTTATAAGATCCTCAAAAAAAGCGTGGATTTCAAGACGCTGGAGAACATCTACCCCAAGGCAGTCTTTAAGTGACGCCGGAGGTTCATGGGTGACAATATAGTCAATATAATTATCATACATGCTGAGATTATTTATAGATTCAATAATTTCCTCATGGGTAGGATGCTCCTGGATCCACCAGCTCTGGCTTTTGCGATAGTCATAATCCTGACTGTGACCTCCTCCGAACGCAAGAATCCTCTTACCTTCGATAGTATAGATCTGTCCCCTCATAAGGTGAACAAGATTGCCGCTTATTCTCTGGGCTTTGGCGCCGTTCCAGTCAATCATTTCATACTGGTTCAGCAGTTCAAAATTCTCGTGGCATCCGTCTACGAAAGCAACATTATATTTCATGTTTCCTATTTTATCAAGTATGGACTGTTCACGTCTTGAATCGTCCCATATAAAGCCAAAGTCACCGCAGATGATAAGAGTATCTCCCTCTTCGAGCTGCTTCATCTGTTTGCTTTTAAATCTTGAAAACTCGCCGTGCATATCGCCGGTTACATATATCAAAAGTGACCCCTCCCTTTTTGTTAATCATTATTCAGAGCGGCTGCCGCAGCGTCAAGTATACGGTCTGCCGCCGTTTCCTTGCTCATAATGGGAAGCTCTTCTTCCCCCTTCGCTGTAATAAGTGTAAGGATATTAGTATCTGTGCCGAACCCTGCCCCTTCAGTGCTGAGACAGTTCGCCGCTATCATATCGCAGCCTTTTTTCTCAAGCTTGCTCTTTGAATTTTCAATGAGATTTTCAGTTTCCATGGAAAAGCCGCAAATAAACTGATCTTTACGCTTTTGTGCAGACACCGCAGCAAGTATATCCTTTGTACGTTCAAGAGGAATGGACATGTCTCCGTCCTTTTTCTTGATTTTGCTCTGTGACACACTAACCGGACGGTAATCTGCAACTGCGGCAGTCATAATAATAATATCCGCATTTTTATTTTCTCTCATGACCGCTTCGTACATATCCTCAGCACTTGCTGTTTCAATTACACTTACAAATGGCGGAGGCTGTATTGAGGTTACGCCTGTAACAAGAGTTACCTCTGCGCCTCTGAGCATTGCCCTGTAGGCTGCAGCATAACCCATTTTTCCGGTAGAATGATTTGTAATGTATCTCACCGGATCAATTGCCTCCCTCGTAGGTCCAGCAGTAATAAGAACTCTCCTGCCCTTCAGATCCTTTTGGCAGGCAATTTCCCTGAAAATATACGAAAGGAGTACATCCTCTGACGGAAGCCTGCCCTTGCCGGTATCACCGCATGCAAGCCTGCCGCTTTCCGGCTGGATAACTGTCCATCCATAATTTTCAAGCTTCTTAAGGTTGTCCGACACTATCGGATTTTCAAACATGTGTGTATTCATTGCCGGGGCAATAATTTTCGGACAAGTGCATGCAAGAGCTGTGGTCGTAAGCATATCATCAGCAATGCCGTTTGCAAGTTTTCCGATAACATTGGCTGTTGCAGGAGCAATGAGCAGTACATCTGCTCTTTCTGCGGCTGAAATATGCTTTACATCAAACTCGAATGTCCGGTCAAAGGTGTCCACCATGCATTTACCCGATGTAATAGTTTCAAATGTAAGCGGTGTTATGAATTCACAGGCATTTGCCGTCATCATAACATCAGTCTGTGCGCCAAGCTTTACAAGACTGCTGCAAAGACCTGCCATTTTGTATGCGGCAATACCTCCGGTAATACCGACTAAAACTGATTTACCTTTTAGCATTTTCTTTTTCCTTATAATTTCTGAATATAATATATAACCCTTTCAGAAGAATTTCTTTATCAAGGATTGTTTCACTTTTGCAGTATGGGATAATTTTTCCGGCATTTCCTCCCGTTGCAATAATTTTCGGAGAATATCCAAGCTCCTTTGAAATGCTGCTGCAGATTCCGTCTATACAGAATGCATTGCCGTATATAATGCCGTTTTGTATAGAATCAGAGGTATTTTTTCCGATAACACTTCCCTGCGGAGTCCCTATTTTGACATGCGGCAGCAGAGCGGTATCTCTTATAAGTGAATGAAGGGCGGTTTTAACGCCGGGGATAATCACTCCCCCCAGAAACCGTCTGTCCCTGTCGATGACTGAAATTGTTGTTGCCGTTCCCATGTCTATCACAATAAGCGGCGCTCCATATTCATGGACTGCCCCCACTGCGTCTGCTATCCTGTCACTTCCGACCTTTTCCGGTTCATCAGTGGCAATTCTGATCCCTACAGCCGTATCAGCGCTAATAATGAGAGGAACGATATTGTATTCGGTTTTTATTACAGAGCCTATTATGTCCGTCATCAGGGGAACTACCGACGAAATCACTGCGCCGTCAATACAAGTGGTATTTTGTTCCCTGACAAGCTCCGCTATATTTTCACGATAATTTACCTCAATTTCGGAGACATCCGTCATAAACTTTTTGACAGAGATAATTCTGCCCTCATCAATAAGTCCTGCAGCAACAGTCGTATTGCCAATATCAACAGCAATTATCATCTTATTTCACCATGCCGTTCACAGCTGAGTATTTCTGCAATTCTGTTCTGATTATCAACAAGTACTACCTTCGGTTCAAAAACTGCCGCTTCATCAGGAGTCATATCAGCATAAGCCATGATTATTACGATATCCCCCGGTGCGGCACACCTTGCAGCGGCGCCGTTGAGACATATAACTCCCGAATTTTCCTCGCCGCATATAGCGTAAGTTTCTATGCGGCTGCCGTTATTTACATTTACGACCTGAACCTTTTCATATTCCAGAATACCCGAAGCCTTCATAAGTGCAGAATCTATAGTGATGCTCCCTACATAATTAAGGTTTGCCTCTGTTGTCACCGCACGGTGAATTTTGCTTTTAAGCATTGTAAGAGTCATTGTTTTTTCCTTTCAGCTTATATTTCTATAATAAAATTATCTATAAGCCTTGTTTTTCCGATATATACAGCAATCGCAACCAGCACTCTTCCCTTTATTTCCGAAACTGGAGTAATGGTATCTGCATTTACTGCTTTTACATAATCTATTTTTGCAAGGGGCTCAGAACTCAGCTTATTTTCTATAAGTGATATAAGTCCGGCAGCATCAGTCATGCCGTTTTCAGCTGCCGCTTTTGCAGCCGAAAGAGACCGTGAAAGAATAAGCGCAGCCTTTCTTTCGTCCTGACTTAAATAGGTGTTTCTTGAGCTTTTTGCAAGTCCGTCCGGTTCACGTACAATAGGGCATCCTACGATCTCGATCCCGAAGCTTAAATCCCTTGTCATTCTTCTTATAACAGCAAGCTGCTGGGCATCCTTCTGTCCGAAATATGCCCTGTCCGGCGTTACAATATTGAAAAGCTTGCTGACAACGGTACATACTCCCCTGAAATGCCCGGGGCGGCGTGCTCCGCAGAGATCCTCTGTAGGACCTGTCATATCAACAAATGAGGAAAAATCCTCTGCATACATTTCTGATGCATCCGGAGCAAAGATAAGGTCTGCCCCTGCCTCCGTACATTTTTCTGTATCCCTTTCAATATCTCTCGGATATGAAGCAAAATCCTCATTTGGTCCGAACTGAATGGGATTTACGAAAACGCTTACAACTGTTCTGTCATTGTCAGAAACAGAAGCCTTTATAAGGCTCTGGTGTCCCTCATGGAGATAACCCATTGTCGGCACAAGTCCTATCTTCTTCCCTTCACCTTTCCACTGTGAAACTATATCTCTGACTTCTTTAATTGTCTTTACAATCTTCATTTTTATATTCCTTTCAGATTCATTCCTGTTCTTGCTGGTTGTTAAAGTATTTGTCAATTTCTCTGAAGTCAACATCCTCAGCCATGGAGAAGCAGTTTCCCTCTGAGGGAAATGCTCCCGACCTGACTTCATCTATATATGAGCGGACAGCGTTGGTCATGACGCCTCCGATATCTGCAAACTTTTTCACGAATTTCGGCGTAAAATCCGAAAACATCCCCAGCATGTCCTGATACACAAGAACCTGCCCGTCACAGCATTTTCCGGCGCCGATACCTATTGTGGGAATTTTAAGTATTCCCGTAATATATTCCGCAAGCTTATCCGGAACGCATTCCAGTACGACTGCACATGCACCTGCCTGTTCAACGGCTCTTGCATCTGCGATTATTTTTCCTGCACCTTCAAGACTCTTTCCCTGAACCTTAAAACCGCCGAATTTGTTTACCGACTGAGGTGTCATCCCGATATGCCCTACAACGGGTATAGAAGCATCGGTAATGGCTTTGATATGAGATGCAAATTCAGTTCCGCCCTCAAGCTTTACTGCGTTGGCACGTCCCTCTTTCATAAGCCTGCCTGCATTGACAACGGCGTCATAAACGCTCGTCTGGTAGGACATAAAGGGCATGTCCGTTACCACCATTGCGTCTGAAGCTCCCCTGCTGACTGCCGCACTGTGATGGATCATATCCTCCATCGTTACCGAAAGAGTATCTTCATAGCCCAGCATTACCATACCCAGAGAGTCTCCCACAAGGAGCATCTCGACCCCTGCACTGTCAAACAGCTTTGCGGTGGAGTAGTCATAGGCAGTCAACATTGTGATACGCTGGTCAGACAACTTTTGTTTCATAATTGTTGCAACCGTAGTTTTCATACTTGTCCTCCGAAAATTTTTCTGCACCGCTCAGGCGGTGCGGTATTGTGTATTTCATTTAAGCGGCGGAATACAAAGCCGTCAAGGACGGGATATATGCACAGGCAGAAAAAATATATCTGCCTTTAAGTCATATTCCCATAAAAAATTGGTTTTAACCGATTTTCTCCTATTTTCTATTATAACACAAATTATATATAATTACAACATTTTTGTTCTCAAAATAACTTTCTTGACGATTAATAAAAGCTGTGATATAATTAAAGTATAGTAATATATCTGCATTAAAATGCATAAAATGTAAAATTAAAACGACAAGATTGGAGACTATATCATGACAGAGGTAAAGGAATACAGAGGACACATAAGAAACTGGAAATCACTCTGTGAAGAGCTTGATATTAATACTTCCCTTTCAAGAGAAGAACGTGAAATCGAGATCCTGAAAAAAGCTTATGAAAAATGGGACTGTAACATGGCGGATCATATGTACGGCATGTTTGCATTTGCACTGTGGAACGAGGATAAGAAGAAGCTTTTCTGTCTGAGAGATCACTTTGGTACAAAGCCGTTTTACTACTATGTAACCGAAGACGGCGAACTTCTTTATGGAACTTATATCAGACAGATCATGGAAAGCAGTAAATTCAGAAAAGAGCTTAACGAAGATTTGCTCCAGATCTATCTGTCGCTTACCTATCCTGCCGGTGAGGACACATTTTTCAAAGGGTTTAAAAAACTTATGCCCGGATGTCATCTTACATGGCAAAACGGAAAGGCTTCTGTTGTCCGCTACTGGAAACCGGAATTCAAGCCTGACAGGACAAAGTCCCTTGATGAATGGGCTGACGAGATACATGAAACCGTAAAGCTTATGATGAGTGAAGTCAAGACTGATGACGAAACAGCTGAAGCATTTCTCTCAGGGGGTGTTGATTCTTCCTATGTCCTTGCAATGTCTGACGCACAGATGACCAATTCCTGCGGTTATGAGGAGGAACGCTTTGATGAATCAAGGCTTGCTAAAAAAACTGCTGAAATACTCCACAGGGGTCATACCACCAGCCTTATTCAGCCTGAGGACTATTTCGATATAGTCCCCTACGTAATGTACAACATGGAACAGCCTCTCGGCGATGCTTCGGCTATTGTCTTTGCAATTGCCTGCAATGCCACTGCAAAGCACACAAAGCTGTGTTATTCCGGCGAAGGAGCTGACGAGTTTTTCGGCGGATACAACATGTACCGCAACGCTGAGCGCTACGGTGAAAACCTGAAAACGTTCTATGTTGGCAACACTAATATAATGAAAGAGGACGAGAAAAAGAGGATACTCAAAAGATATAACGAAAATATCCTCCCTATCGATCTTGTAAAGGATATATACGAGGAAACAGAAGGACTGGATCCTCTCTCAAAAATGTCAGACGTTGATATCCAGATATGGCTTGAAGGTGACATTTACCTTAATGTAGATAAAATGAGTACCGCCGCAGGACTTGAAATACGAATGCCGCTTACAGACAGGAGAGTTTTTGATATTGCTTCACGCATGCCTTCTGAATATAAGGTAAATGAAGAACAGAATAAGGTCGCATTCCGCACAGCTGCTTCAAAAGTACTTCCTGAAGAGATCGCATTTCGCAAAAAGCTTGGTTTTATTGTCCCTATCCGTATATGGCTGGCAGACAGTAATTATAATAAGGACATCGTAAGGCTTTTCCACAGTGATATAGCAGAGAAATTCTTTAACGTTGACGAAATTAATGCAATATTCGATGACTATGTAAATGGTAATTCCGATAACTGGAGGAAGATATGGACTATATATACCTTCCTCGTATGGTATGAGGAATATTTCGTAAAAAGATAAGAACTATAAACTACGCTTTGATGATTTCTTCAAAGCGTATTTTTTTCGACAAATCTTTCTAAAACTTGACAAATTTTAACAAAAATGATATAATCATTATGTATTTAAATAATACATTGCGCCGACCGGAAATAATATACAAGCTTCCCGGCATACATATGTCAGCAAAAGGAGATGGTAACAATAAATTCTGCCATAGATAAAACCGTATGACGGGAGTGCTGT
>JBJEQU010000003.1:0-7692 GCA_051881935.1 Porcipelethomonas sp.
TCTGATATGTAGGCGCAGACGCATGATGAAACTCGTCCACGATTATGAAATCATAGTAATCGGGAGTTGTAATATCTGTAAGTGAACGTGAATTGAGGGTCTGAACAGATACGAAAAGATTATCCAAACTTGATGGTTTGCTGCCGCCTACAAACAGTTCCCCGAAGTTTCCGTCATGGAGAACCCCTCGGAAACATTTAAGGCTCTGACGCAGAATTTCCTCTCTATGAGCAACAAATAACAATCTGCATGGCGACTGCGGATTGCACTTCCTATATCGCCTGTAATCAAATGCGGAAATGACGGTTTTACCCGTACCGGTTGCGGCAACAACAAGATTCTTATAATGTCCCCTTATCTTACGTTCAGCCTGTAAGCTGTCAAGTATCTCCTGCTGATACGGATATGGGTTTATGTCAAATGAATAGTTGTCATTGTCGGTAAAACTGTACTTTTCCGCCGATAAAGCCTCGGCAAGTTTTTCTCTGTCATTCTCGGAATAATCGGAAAATTCGACACTGTTCCAATAGCTGTCAAATGTGGCATTTATTTTTTTGATTGTATCGGGCTGATCGTGTGCGGTAATTTTCAGATTCCATTCAAGGCCGCTGGAAATAGCTGCATTTGAAAGATTTGACGAACCAATATATGCAGTGGTAAAGCCCGTATTTCTGTAGAAAACATAGGACTTTGCGTGAAGCCTTGTGCGTTTGGTATCATATGAAATTTTTATCTCGGTGTTCGGCAGCTTGCAAAGCTCCTCAACTGCCTTTACATCGGTCGCCCCCATATATGAAGTTGTGATAATGCGCAGCTTTCCGCCTCTCATTGTAAAATCGTTCAGTTCATCTATGATAAGGCGCAGACCACTCCATTTTATAAATGAAACAAGCATATCCACCCTGTCAGCCGAGCATATCTCCTTTTTCAGCTCGGTCATCATACTCGGTTCATTAAGCGAGCCTGTGAAAAGTGAGCTTGCAGCAAGTGATGTTTCGGGCCGGGGAATGTCTATTTTATCGGTAACAGAGACAATATTATTCTGCTTCTTCACCACTGCAAGAAGCTGCTGTGCTTTTTCCTCAACGCTGCTGCCGTCAAACTCATCGTCACCGGTTACCTCTGTTATTGCGGAAATGATCTTGTTTGCAAGGGAAAGCTGTCCGGATATATCATCGCCCTGCACCTGCATAAGCCCTTTTTCTACAATTTCGGCTATGTATTTCGATAGGATAGACGGTGCTTCTGCATTGTCGATAGGCGCAGCATCATACTTTATTCCGTTATCCTCGCTGAGCTTTTTATCAAGTGCTTTTGAAATTACCTGTTCGTATAATCCTTCAGGGAGCATATTATCACCTTTTTCTTTATAAAATATCAAATACACATTCATCTTGTGTATCTGTAAGCTCTGCCCATCTGGCGGACATAAATTTTGCATATGAAATAGGCTCCAAGCCGTAAGAGCCAATTGACCCGGAAGCATTTACCTCTATAAGGTATGTTCCACCATCAGAAGTCACTCCGAAATCAATAGCATAGGCATTGGGGGGATCGGAATAATCCTTGATACATTTCTTGATGATCTCAGCATTGGGAAAAATATCCCACCTGCCATGATAGTGCCTCATATCAAGTATCTGACCATATCTCACAAAAACACGATATTCCGAAACAAAATCAAGCAGTTCGCTTATATACACTTCCTGATCTTCGCCTCCGGAAGAACAACCTATAAGATCATGAGCACTTCTGACTACACGCCCGGAAAAGCTTTTATTATTAATAGGCTTGATGAAAGCATTCCACATCTCAGGATTATTGCTTACGGTGTTCAATGTTGTCTTTCTTATATTTCTTCCAAGGTATTTCTGAATAGACTCCGGATAATCAATATTTGGTATCTCTATACCGAAATCTCTTAACCGTACCTTATGCAAACAGGACCGGAAAAGCCAACTATTATATCCTGTTTTTCGGACTTATTTATCTGCTCATATGTATGAAAAAATATTGTTTCAAAGCCCATCTGTGAAAAGCCATGATATGCATTGAAATGGTCATAATCTGGCATTCCATGGCTATCGGTCTGTATATATGCTTTCATTATCCTCACTCCATTATCCTACTAAAATATTCTCCATTGTCATTATACCATATCTGTTGTGTAAAAATCTTCACAGAAACATAGAAAAGCACGGACAATGGGACAATAGAAGCAAAACCATCTTCAAACATCATAATAAAGCCATTTTCTGCAAATATTATCTTGGGACAATGGCGGGACAACCGCGGACAATAGGGACAATAGAATTACACCTTGTCCCTACTGTTCTTTATACCCGTAAACATATACTGATAGCTCATACCCGTTTTGACATTAAGGCTTCGAAGATCGTTAAATCTCAGACCATATGCGTGATGCTTTTTGTAATCGACCTCTCCCGAATACAGAAAATCAAGAGTTTTTGATGCAATAGCATTATAGCTCCGTACAGCTGCTTCATCAAAACCACACATTGCGAGATTATGCAGAACTATCCTTGATATCTGCAGCTGCATTACCCTCTCCTCATCATTTCCGGGGAGATAGCTCATAAGGTTGATAATTTCAAAAACCATATCCTTATCAACAGTATCATTGTCCCTATCTTTCTCAACAGGAACATAATTTGTGTTAGACGCATTGATCAGAAATTTAGGGTCACAATTGAGATATTTTGCAATAACGCTGTATTCATCTAAATCAATGGAATCGGGTCTGTCCGTCCTGCAGCCGTTGCTCAGATAATCCGCCTGAGATGCCTCCAGCACCATTAACGCATTATATTTCTTGCTTGGCATAAGATTTATTTTCTCATTACCCAACAGATAATCTATAGTACAGTCAAGGGCTTCGGCCATTTTACATAGCACTTCAAGGCTCGGATTTCCGCCTTTTTTCCATGTGCTGGTATTTCCCTTGCTAACTCCTACTATCTCTGCGAGCTTGCTTGTAGAGATATTTTTTTCTCTGCACAGCTCTTCTAATCGTAAATAATCCACAATTCGCCCTCCATATAATTGTAAACTCTCACAAAATGTTCAGATACGCTGAATTTTATTGCATTATCTATTGACATTCTGAACTGAATATTATATAATATGTTCAGTTATACTGAATGCAACAAATAGTTTCTTTTTTATTATCCGCTATCTCAGATAATGCAAATAATTCTGAATATCATTTGTATGTATTAAGTATAACAGTACATTTTACAAAAGTCAAGTAGAAAGGAGCAAAAATTGAACGAGACAACAGTAACCCCTATTCCCGACAATATTCCCTACCCCGCACCACTAAAGCGTGTAAAATCCCCTCCTCCGTTTCCGGTAGGCTGCCTGCCGCCGGTACTGAGAGAAATGGTGGAGCTTATTTCAGAAACAGTACAGGTCATGCCTGAAATGCCCGCATCTGTAGCATTGTCTGTTTTGTCACTGTGCCTGCAGGGTAAGGCAAAGATCAGCTACAGTCCCTTCTGGTCAGAGGAACTTAATCTGTACATACTGATATCTGCATCACCGGGTGAACGTAAGTCACCTGTATTCAGAGCACTTACAGCACCCATACATAAATTCACAGCTGACCATAACGATATGTACCGACAGGAAATACTGTCCTGCATTAACGAGAGGAAAATGCTGCAGATCAGGCTTGACAGAGAAATAGAAAAGAATTCAGGCATGGGCACGGTAAACGCAATACAGAAGGAGCTTGACTCCCTGGAGGACAAGCACTTCCTGCGGCTTATCACCTCAGATGCTACCGCAGAGGCTCTTGCAGCTCTTATGAGCGACAATGACGGCCGTATGGGTATCCTCTCCGATGAAGGCGGTCAGTTCAACATCATGGCAGGAATGTATAACAAGGGCAACATGACAAACCTGAATATCTTCCTGTCAGGCTATGACGGTGATCCCGTACAGATAGACAGAAAGTGCGGTTCACACACTATCATGCGTCCCCTGCTCACCTTCGGTATATGCACACAGCCTATCGTGCTCAACAGCGTTATCTCAAACACCGAGTTTACAGGCAAAGGACTTGCACAGCGTTTTCTGTACTGTCAGCCGGAAACACTCATCGGCCACAGAACACTGATAGAAGATCTCCCGGAGGGCGGAAATCAGATACAGGAAAACTACAGGAAACTCATATACAGACTGCTTTCAATGAAAACACCTGCATGCCAGATACCCACTATCGAGCTTTACTGCAAAGCAGCCGATCTCTTCAAGGAATACTCAGATAAGATCGAATTTCAGATGGGAGACAGACAGCAGCTTGCAGATCATCGGGACTATTTCAGCAAGCTTCCCGGAAAAACACTCAGGATAGCCGGTCTGCTGCATCTGTGTGAAAAGCGTCCTGAGGACTGTGTTACCGCTGAAACAATGGAAAACGCCATTGAGATATCCAGATACTACGGTCTGCAGTATCTGTCCGTTATGTGTGCTGACAATTATGATGGTACACCCCAGTACCTTATTGAGAAGATACTGGACAGAGTTCGTAAAAACAATCTCAGCCGCATATCCCTGCGTGATATAAAACGGTCTGCAAGGAAACTGACCGACGATCAGATAAATTACGCACTGGACATACTTACCGACTGCGGCTACCTTTCCGAGATACCTGTTGTCCATGACGGACGTGCAGGAAACCGCAGAAAGGAAAGCTACGAGGTAAATCCCCACCTGCTGCTTCCGGGAGCAGAAAATATCCCGATATCAACTATATAAAAATATATATCAACTATTTTGAAAGGAAGATTCATTATGAAAGAAAACACTATCATGCCCGCAGCACCCGCAGGAGCACCCGAGATCTACACTCCCGACGACATCATGGCTATCCTCCACATCGGACGCTCCTCCGTTTACAAGCTGTTCAGTTCGGACGGTTTCCCCTCTATCAAGATGGGCGGTATCCTCCGCGTGGAGAAGAGCAAGTTCGAGAAGTGGCTCAACACCTACTCCGGCAGAACTTATACAATGTAAGGAGGACACAGCATGGGAAAGAGACTGCCTGAGATCAAGCAGCGTGAAGACGGCCGATATGAGATCAAGGTCACAGTCGGCAGGAACAAGCGCAGGTCAGTTTACGGCAAGACCGAAGCAGAAGTAAGGAAGAAGGCAAGGCAGCTCCTTGAAGAAGCAACAAAGTTCAATTTATCCAATATTTCAAAGATGACTGTCAGGACATACATGACCAACTGGCTCCTGACAGTCAAGAAGCCCGATCTCAAGCCCGGTTCATACGACCGGGTGGAGCAGTCGGTAAATTATCAGATACTCCCCTACATAGGCGATATTCAGATATCCGCACTCACTGCCAATGATATCCAGAATATGATAAATGAACTTCTCGGAAAGCTTTCATATTCCACAGTGAAGAAAGCATACAACAACCTGAATGCCTGCATGGAGCTGGCTGTGATCAGGGGCGAGATCGTAAAGAATCCCGTCAAGGGTGTAAGGCTCCCTTCCGCAAAGAACAAGGAAAAGAAGAACGTGACCGCCTATACTCCCGAAGAGATTGCTGCCATTGTAGAAGAAGCAAAGCGCACCTACAGCAATGGTGCTCCTGCTTACAGGTACGGCTATCTTATCATTCTGCTGCTCAATACAGGCATGAGAGAGGGCGAACCTCTTTATCTCAAGTGGGAGGACGTTGACCTTGAAAAGCGCAGGCTCTATGTTCACGGCAATGTGGTCGAAGTCAAGAACCGTGAAAAGAATGCAGCTTCAAAGTATGTTATCATTGAACAGGAAACACCCAAGACGGACAAGTCCACAAGGTACATTCCTCTCAACGATAATGCCATTGATGCACTTGAACATCTGCGCAGCCTTATTCGTGACAAGCACCATGTGATCGCCACAAAGAATCACACTCTTGTATCACCCCGTAAGGTGTATAAGACTATGGAATCCATTCTTGACAAGTGCGGTATCACCGGCAAGACAAATTTCGTCCACGCTCTCCGCCACACCTTTGCTACCACGCTTATCAGAAACGGTACCGATATAAAGGTCGTTTCTGAAATTCTCGGACACGAAGATGTTTCAACGACTCTTAAGGTCTATCATCATGTTGTTGATGAGCAGAAGGAATCTGCCGTTACACAGCTCGATAATCTATATTAAGCTATACGGCATACAGCCGCTGACGTAAATTTCTCCGTCAGGAGCTTTCTCCCGCAAGGGAGTTTCACCTGCAAGGTGATAAATTCCCTCGGAGAGCAAGTTACCAGAATACAGTAGCCTGAGGTTGCGAAGGGTACGCCCCGGTATTCTGGTATAACTTGCTCCACCAGAACGTAGTCTGGTTGGACGTGCCTGCCCCCCGTTCACGCCGAATTTACCCGATCTATCAACAGAAAGGAGATATGCTATGGCTCACGTTGAAAAATACACAGCCGCCGCAACAGGACATATGCTCGCACATTATGACAGAACACATTCAAGCAGCACCAGCCTTATCGACGAGAGCCGCACAGCTCTCAACCATAACCTTGCAGGAATTGATCAGCCGCTGCCCCAGCTTGACTTCCTCCATAAGAGGTTAGGCGAAATAAAGGTTATGAAAAGAGCCGATGTAAATGTAATGTGCGATTGGATAGTCACCGCACCGAAGGGACTCACACCCGAAGAGCTGCCGCTGTTCTTTAACGAAACCTACAAATTTCTGAATGACCGCTACGGAAAAGAAAATGTGATCTCCGCATACGTCCACATGGACGAAACCTCACCGCACATACACTATGCTTTTGTCCCCGTGGTGTTTGACAAGAAAAAAGGAATACCGAAGCTCTCCGCCAAGGAACGTATCACCCGTAAGGATCTGAAAACCTTTCACACCGATCTCTCCGCTGTAATGACAAAAACATTTGGCAGGGATATAGGCATTGTGAACGAGGCAACCGACCTCGGGAACAATACCATATCACAGCTCCGTCAGGCTTCAGCAGAACTGGATGAATTTCACGTTGAGCCGGTGCAGGAAGTCCCCAAGGCAGTAAAATTATTTCTGGGCAAGGATAATGTAGTTATAAGCCGTTCTGATCTTGATAAAGTCAATCAGGCCGCATTTGACTCAGCACTCATAATGAAGAATGCTGAAAATACTATTAAAAAAGCAAAAGATAAGTGTAATAAAGCAGATAAAAACTATGAACGCTCAGAGCAACGCCTTGCAGATGCAGACACCCGTGCTTCTGAGCTTATACAGTCTGCCTGCACCAAGGCTGCGGATATGCTTATTGATGCAGAAAAGGAAATTGCTAATAAAGAGGCGGCGTTTAATAATAAAGTCACCGAATGGGAAACTGTTCGGGATTCCGAACAGGACAAGCTCAATAAGCTCAGCTTCAATCTTGACTGCCGCTCCGATGCTCTTGATATCCGTGAGGAGCATATTGCAAAAGTTGATGCCCGTAACAATGAAAGGTCAGAAGAACTCCGCAGACGTGAAAATATATGTGATGCCCGTTCATCTCAGCTTGACAGACGTGAACGTGAGCTGAACTCCCGCACTGACGATCCCTTCGGATATTACAATTCCGAGCTTAATAAACTCAATCACACTATTACAGTACAGAACGACCATATCAGAGAATTATCTGATAAGAACGAACAGGACGAACGCCG
>JBJEQU010000004.1:0-7680 GCA_051881935.1 Porcipelethomonas sp.
TGAGGAAACGTTTGATACTATGGAAAACATTTACTCTATTGATGATTTGGAGAATAATATAATTTTACGATTGAAGGAGGTACAGTTATGTCAATTATAAACAGTTATGCTTTATGGAATAATAAAGGGGGAGTGGGAAAGAGTACAATAAGTTTTCATCTTGCGGTTCGTTATGCAGAAAAAAATCCAGAAAAGAATGTTCTTGTAATTGATTTGTGTCCACAAGCTAATTCAAGTATGATGTTATTAGGAGGAGGCGAAGTTGGCGAAGAAAAAGTTTTAACTTTATGTTCTGGATCGGTACCAAAATCTATTGTGGGATATATTAGTACTGCAATTACCAATGGTCGTGGAGCGACACCCCCGAACTATAGTGATTATATTGTTAATGTTAAAGATATTAACAAAAATCTACCATCTAATCTTTATTTGCTTTGTGGGGATGGAAATCTTGAGCCTATGGCACCAGCAATAAATGAAACAGCTGCGGCTAAAGCATTAACACCTACTGCACAGCCTTGGAAATGGACACAAGAGATAATAAAGAGATTTATTGCTTCAATTAGTGATAATAGTGATAAAAACTGGATGGTGTTCGTAGATACAAATCCAAGTTTTAGCATATATACACAAATAGCTATATCAGCTGTAAATAGACTATTAATACCAATTAATGCAGATAATTCATCAAAAACAGCAGTTTCTGCTTTAGTAGCTTTATTGCATGGTACTGAACCTCCGCATCCAATATATGGTTCTTGGACTTATGCATCTATGGCTAAAGAGCAAGGTATTGAAATACCTAAAATACACTTATTAATTGGAAATCGATTAACACAGTTTGAGGGACCTGCACGGGCTTATGGTGCAATATCGGAAGCTACATCATCTAATTTATATGATATTTTTCTATCTCATCCAGAGTATTTTATAGAAAGAGAATATAAACCGGCAAATAAATCAGATTTCATAAAAACATATTCATATCCATTAAGAGATTTTAATACTGCAGGTGTTGTCTGTGCTCATATGGGCAATAAATTATCTGCTATGAAACAAGGTTATTACAGTGTATATAATGCTCGTGTAAAAGTAAATAATAATAAAATATTGGAATGTATTGAAGCAATAGATAACATTATACAGGTGTTATAAACTTACTATTGGGGATTGATAATAATGAGTTGTATTTGTTTCATCGTGCACGATATGTCAAATAGTTATTTATATGTTAAATGATTTTTTCTGATCATGATTAATGGTGATTTCTATGAATAAAAGGAAAATAAAATGGCAGCCCGATGATTTTGAACTTGAAATGACAACACATTGGTCATTTCCTAAACGTGGGGACTGGGCAACCCATGATGCAAAATGGCGAGGAAACTGGTCGCCGTATATTCCGAGAAATATTCTGCTTCGTTATTCACAAGAGGGGGATATGGTACTTGACCAGTTTGCAGGTGGTGGAACTACTCTTGTTGAAGCAAAACTGCTTAACAGAAAAATAATCGGTGTTGATATTAATGATGTCGCACTTGAAAGATGCCGTGAAAAAACTGATTTTGATTACGAACCAGCAAAAGGAAAAGTCCTGATTCGCAAAGGTGATGCACGAAATCTGGACTTTATAAATGATGAAAGTATTGACCTTATATGCACTCATCCCCCTTACGCAAATATTATTAAATACAGTGATGATATTGAAGGGGATTTATCTCTACTTAAAGTCAAGGATTTTCTTGAACAGATGAAGCCTGTGGCAGAAGAATGTTATCGTGTTTTAAAAAAAGGAAAATTCTGTGCAATACTTATGGGAGATACCCGTCAGAAAGGCTGTATGATTCCCATGAGTTTTGAGGTTATGAAAATTTTTCAGGATGCAGGATTTACTCTCAAGGAAATTATTATTAAAGAACAGCATAATTGTCGCGCTACGGGATACTGGAAAACTAACAGCGTAAAGTATAATTTTCTGCTTATTGCACATGAGTATTTATTTGTGTTCAGAAAATAATTAATTTGCAAGGAAATACCGATTTTTGTTCAACCTCTGCTCAACAGCAGTTCAACAAAGATAATAAAAACTACATTAAGATACGTTATACTTTGTTGAAATGGTTCGTCAGAATATTCATATTATCTTGTAATTTCGTTACTTTTTAATGTTAGTAAAAATCAGCCTTTATTATCGACCCAACTCAAAGAGATAATTTCATTATCTCAAAATGCCGATTTTACGGCGTTTTCAGACTATGCAAAAGTCATTTGGTCTTTGTTTGGTCTTTATTCAGAGATAATTATCCGTTCCGTAGAAATACGGGGCGGATTTTTATTTTGTGCTGTCTCCGTCAAGTTTAAGAGTTATGAGGTCTGCTACTTTTGCTTTTGTGCTTTTTAAAACATCAGCATAAATGTTGGCTGTTACACTAATATCGCTGTGTCCGAGATGTTCGGATACAATCTTGAGGTCAACTCCGCTGTTGAGCAAAAGTGTGGCATTGCAATGTCTGAGTTGATGTAGTGTTAAATTTTCAAATTCAGTACCTTTTGTGAAGCGTTTTAAAGAATGATATACAGAATTTCTATCACGATAATTTCCATTTGCTGATGTAAATACCATTTCTGGGTGAGCAAAGCTTTCACCGACGGCAGAGGAGAGTTGTTCTATGTACTTTTTCTGCTCTTTAAAAATATCTGCAAGGGATTCACTCATGCCAATAATTCTGTGACTGCTTTCCGTTTTTGGAGAACCAGGTGTGTGTTTACCTCCGATATCTGTCAGATTATGATTTATTGTAATTGTCATTTGTTCAAAATCAATATCTTCCCACATCAGCCCAAGACATTCACCTGAACGCATACCCGTATAGAGCAAAACTTTGATAATTCTCTTGAAATCCTCGTCCCAGGGTTTTGTATTCAAAAGTTCGCATTACATTTTTTTATCTGCTATTTCGGCAACGATATTTTTCATCGAAAGCCTATCCTCTTTATTACTGTTTATGAACTCTAAATATAGATACTCTGCGTAATCAAGATGATGCAACGAATACACAAATCTTTCGTCAGGAATTTCATCGGGACTTGCAGGAGCAAGCTGTCTCCATTCACGCATCATTTACAGGTAATTATTGAGTGTTCTCCACTCCCGCTTTTCCCATTCCTCATAGGCTCGCTTTTCAGCTACACGTTTCTGATACTCCGATACCTCAGCGGAAGTCGGAGCTTTGCCTATCTCGATATGCAGACCGAAGTCTTGATTGAGCTTTTTGACGGCATCAATCGGCTTGTTCAGATTGAAATATTTTTGCGTAAAGCCGATCACATCAACGTGTGTTCCGCCGCCGAAGCAATGTAGAGCATCGAGATAGATTTTTGCAGAGGGAGTACGCTCATCATGGAACGGACACAAGCACATTCCCCCACGATTGATATGTAAGCCATATCCCTCTGCTACGGTTTTCATATCAATAGCAGATTTTACTTGCTCGAATACCGTCACTTCTGAAAATAGGCAAGCAGGTCAGCCTTGTTGACGAGGACTTTTCCACGCTTACCCTCGCCGGTTCTGACATCTCTTTTTTATCATAACGTAGTTTTTTCAATCTATAATATCACGTTATAATATGCCAAAACACGTTAAAGATTTGATTTTTGTTCTAACGTTTTCTGAATTTATCGTTATTAGCTTGACTTTTTCACCTTAGAAAGATATAATATTTATAACGTATTTTATTTTTGATGTTATGAAAAAGGAGCATAGCATGGATAAAGATAAAAAATCCTGCTCTATCGAATCGACGAGCAGGCTAAAATCGTTGTATTTGTTGTCACAGAGGACGCGGTAAGATATTTATTTCAAATAATGATAATTATAATTAAATGTGAGGTCAATTCAATATGGATGAACAATTTACTTGGATACCATTTTATATGGAATTTGCTGATAAGTTAAAAGAATATGCAAACAAACGCTCTGAACTGATTCAGGAAATTCAGAAAATATATCAGACATTAAATATGAAACTGCCGACACTTGAGAAAAAAGGAAGTCCGATTGTAGACATTGACCCATTCACGGTGTTTGGTTTGTTCAATAAAGGAATTTCAGATGACAACAGGATTGTAATTGCGTCAGAATTTGCAAAGGTGTTTTCTGTCAAAGCAGAAGTCCCGGATTCATTCAAGGGAATTCCTGTCCTTAATAATATGAAAGCTACTTTCTATTGGTTTATAGATGATAGAGGGGAAAATGATATTGAAAATCTCTGGAAAGTATTTTTGGCTGCATTGGATTTTGCAGATAATAATACTTTGGAAACCAGAGAAAACTTCTGTAATATTTATGATACAGTAATACAGCAGGTAGGTATAAAATGGAATCTTTCAATAGGCTTATACTGGGTTCGTCCTTATATTTTCATCAGCCTCGATTCCCGAAACAAGGTGTTCTTTAAAAGTTTTCCGATTTCTGATTTTAAAGAAAAAATATCAGATAGGTTGAATAGTGTTCCTGATTCATTAACTTATCTTTCTATTTGCGAGAATGTAAAAAGGCTGATTGAAATTTCTGATGTTCCATACAGTGATTTCCCTACGCTTTCACAGTATGCCTGGGAATATACAAATGAATTCGTTGGGTCAAATGATAAATGGGTTCCGTCCCTTGATGAATATGATCCCGGTCTTACAACAGATGATTGGCTTGATCTGCTGAATGATAAAAACGTATTCGACGAAAAGAGTTTGAATGTCATACAGCTGTTTTATGATATGGACGGAAATGCTACCTGCAAGGAACTTTCTGATAAATACGGCCACACTCCACAGCACTATAATTCTATTGCTACCAGCCTTGCAAAGCGTATTATTAAAGCCGCCAATATCCCTAACTATAAATCAAAATACTGGCCTGTATTATTTGTCGGAAAGTCTGAAGCTAATAAAGAGGTCGGTACATTTCGCTGGAAACTCAGAGATGAACTTAAATCGGCTCTTGAAATATTATTGAATGAAAATCCTAACGAAAATATTCCTGATACTTGGCTGTTAAACTGGAATCCAAATGCAGGCTGGGAGTGGGAAGAACAAGAAGATGAATATAGTTATGGGAATATCGCCAGGAAAGTCAAAAGCGGAGGTGCTGTATTCTTTAGCTGGAGATGCCATAGCAAACAATTAAAAGAGGGAGACCGAGTATTTTTAATAAAACTCGGTCCGACACCAAGGGGAATATTTGCAACAGGATATGTTGCAGGTGAGCCATATGAAACCATGGAAACTGATGATAACGGACAAAACTCAAAAAAACGTTGGGTTGATATCTGCATTACAGGATTTCTTGATTATCATACGGAAGAGCTTATCTCGCAAGATATGTTAAAACAAAAATTCCCCGATCAGCAATGGAGTCCCCAGGGGTCAGGAATTTCCATAAAATCAGATGCTGCACGGTGGCTTATCGAAAACTGGAATAATTATGATACAGAGAAAGCTTTTCCGGATAACCCAAAGGAAGATATACTTCCTGCGTCCAATTCTGAATTTCCGGAACCTTACACCAAAGATAGTTTTCTCAAAGATGTATTCATCACCGAACCCGAATACGATAAACTTCGTTTACTTCTTCTGAAAAAGAAAAATATAATTTTGCAGGGTGCTCCCGGTGTCGGAAAGACGTTCTCTGCAAAACGCCTTGCATATTCGATAATAGGTGAGAAAAACGAGAACAGAATATGCATGGTACAGTTCCACCAGAATTATTCCTATGAGGATTTCATCATGGGATACCGCCCTAATGACAGCGGTGGATTTGAGCTACAAAGCGGTGTGTTCTATAACTTCTGTGAACACTGCAAGGAAAATCCCGACAAGCACTATTTCTTTATCATAGACGAAATAAACCGTGGAAATCTCAGTAAAATATTTGGTGAACTTCTCATGCTTATCGAAACGGACAAGCGTGGTGAAGAACACAAAGTGAATCTTGTTTATGGCGGAACTTCATTTTATATTCCCAAAAATCTGCACATAATCGGAATGATGAACACAGCCGACCGCAGCCTTGCGATGATCGACTATGCTCTTCGCAGACGTTTCAGCTTCTACACAATGCAGCCTGCTTTTGAAAATGCAGACAAGAACGGTTTTGGCGATTATACACTGGATATTTCTTGTAAGTTGTATCATACTGTTATCGCAAAAATCAAAGAGCTGAATAATGAAATCCGCAAGGACAGTACTCTCGGCAAGGGCTTTGAGATTGGTCACAGCTATTTTACGCCCGAAGATATCTCTGTCATTGATGACGAGTGGGTACGCAATGTTGTTGAATATGAGATTATTCCGCTGATTGAAGAATACTGGTTCGATAATGATAAAAAGTTCGATGAATGGACAAAGGCGTTGTATCAGGCAATAGGTGAGGAATATGACGGTTGATAAGGGAATTTTTATCCAGAACATCTACTATATGTTATCCTATGCCTTTCAGATTTTGAAGCAGGAGGACTATCAGAATGTTGCCGGAGAAAAGTTTGACAAGATACATGACCTTTTTGCGGCGATATTGGAAAAAGGCGTTTCCCGCCAATTGAAACAGGGCTTATATCGTGAATATATACCGATGCAGGAAGATTTGTCAGTAATGCGTGGGAAGTTGAATATGAGTAGTACGATGCGGTTAAAGTTTCAGCAAAAGCAGAAACTATCCTGCGAGTTTGACGATTTCTCCGAGGACAACTTATACAATCAGATACTGAAAGTCACGATACATAGGCTTATTCGTGCCGAGGACGTTGCATCGGAGAGAAAACAGGCACTCAAAAAGCTGATCGTATTTTTCGGAAATGTTAGGTTGATACAGCCTGATCATATCGCATGGAACAGGCTCATTTATCAGCGAAATAACCGCAATTATGAGCTGTTACTGAATATCTGCTACCTTGTGCTGAATGGTATGCTCCAGACCACTGAGGACGGCAGCTATAAACTTCTTTCTTTCTCAGATGAACACATGGAAAGGCTTTATGAGAGGTTTATTCTTGAGTATTACAAGCAGCATCACCCAGAGTTGAATCCGAAGTCCGCTCAGGTTAAGTGGAATCTGACAAAGCAGCCCGATGAAACAATGATACAGTTTCTTCCCACAATGCAGACCGACATTACTTTGCAGAAAGGAGATAAGATGCTCATCATTGATGCAAAGTATTATAGCAAATTCATGTCGCAGAATTACACGAAAGAAACACTGAGGTCGGCGCATCTGTATCAGATTTTTGCTTATGTGAAGAATATGGATACCGCAAATACGGGAAATGTTTCGGGGCTTCTGCTTTATGCAAAGACCGAGGATGAGGTATTTCCAGAGGGCGAGCCGTTTGTGATCGGTGGCAACCAAATCGGTGCGAGTACGTTGGATTTGAATCAGGAGTTTAGTATTATTTCCTGTCAGTTAGAGAAGATTGTAAAACACTTTGATAATAACTAATTCTTTGAAAGGTGGATGTTATGAATTATTTGTTTGAAGGGAAATTAGATAATACTATACACGATATACCGATATGAGAAAATCAATTGACGTGCTTTCTGCAATTGTATATAAAAAATTATCTTACCTGTTTAATAAAGCATTATTTTTTTAGCTATGTAATTTTTTCAAAAGCTGAATAACCTTGC
>JBJEQU010000005.1:0-7476 GCA_051881935.1 Porcipelethomonas sp.
TTCCGGTATGATTATCAGGAAAAAGCAGAAAAACCTGTTTTAGCCGCAGTAAGCGAAAGAAAAAATAAATTTTATGGTAGGGGTCTATGCCCACATCGACCCTCAGTTTATCGAAAAAATTTAAACTTAACGGGCGGCCAATGGTCGCCCGAATAATTTATACCTCTCAAGCATAATCCCGATATCATACGAATATAATTGATTTAGCAAGACAAGTCCGACAGGATTATGTTAAATTAGGAGGTATACTAATGAACTTGAAGGTCAATCGTGAAATTCTTTCTGTTAATGAAAAAGTATATGACGGGACTCAGGAACAAAGTGTTGAGCTTGATTATATTCTGCCCGATTACTGTCCGGATATTTTTAAGCTTATAAACTGCAGTGTTTCACCCGCAATTACTTCCAGAAGTGTAAACGGCGATTCGCTGAACTATGAGCTTTCCGCTGATATTAAAATACTCTACTGCGCCGAAAATGACAGTACAGTGCAGTGCATACGCCAGCGGCTTGTGTATAACAGGACGGCGGCGCTGGGGGGAAATGTAAGTGACCCGGATATAAGGATATGCCCCAAAACTGACCATATCAACTGCCGGGTGGTAAACAAGCGGCGAATTGACATGAGGGGAGCAGTGTCCGTTAAGATTTCCGTGACCGGAGAGTCAAAGCAGGAGGCAATATGCGATATAAACGGTATGAATATCCAGATGAAAAAAATCCCGGTTGAGTATATGGCGAAAAAAATTATCCGCAGCAAGGTCATTACAATATCCGATGATGTGGAGCTTAATATGTCAAAACCTCCGGCAATCAGTATCGTGAGAAATCAGGTCATGCTCTCCGAACCGGAGAAAAAAATAATTGCCAATAAGCTTGTCGCAAAGGGAGAGGCAGAAATAAAGCTTCTCTATACATGCACGGATGGAATGGAAACTATGGGCTTTACTGTGCCCTACAGCCAGATAATTGACATGGAGGGTATTGACGAAAGCTATGAATGCACTGTAAAGGCGGAGACGCTTTCCTGTGACATTTCACCTGCTGCCGACAGCAGCGGTGAAAATAAGCTTCTGCGCTGTGAGCTGAGGATCGAGCTGAGATGCTGCGGCTATAAAACAATACCGGTAAAGCTTGTTTCCGATGCCTTTTCCACTTCCTATCCCTGCGAATACGCCCGGGCAAAGCTATCTGTTGAACAGCCGCCGGTAATAATAAATGAAAGACTGCAAAACAAAATTACAATGGGAAATGAGGAAAACAGCATTTCCTGCGTCTATGATGTGTGGTGCAGCGTTAAAAATCTCAATGTCAGCATAGATCCTGTACAGAAGGTGATAAACGTCGGCGGTATGCTATGCTATCATGCCATGATAAAAAATGAAAGCAATTATCCCGCTGTAATTGAAAAGGATTCAGCCTTTGAACATCAGATCAGCTGCACAGAGGTCACTCCTCAGAGCAGTGCGGAGCTTGAGGCGATACCCTGCGACTGTACATACACCCTTACAGATACCGGAGGAATATCCATCAAGTCGGACATTAAGATAAACGGAGAGCTGTATTCAGCGGCATTCTGTGAAGTCCTTACTGATATAACCGTTGATGATACGGTCAAGATCACCCGTGACGGCGATTACGCTTTGAAGCTCTATTACGGAGTAAAAGGCGAAAATGTCTGGAATATAGCCAAAAAGTACTGTACTTCCGTCAGCGGGATAATTGAGGAAAATTCCCTTGAAAAGGATTGCCTGTCAGAGGACGGAATGTTACTGATACCGATAGTGTAGGAGGATGACAATGGACAGCAGTATTTATAATGATATTTCAAAGCGTACCGACGGGGATATCTATATCGGGGTGGTCGGTCCTGTAAGAACAGGAAAATCCACATTTATAAAGCGTTTTATGGAGTCCCTCGTAATACCCAACATTGAAAATGACTATAAGCGTGAGAGGGCAGTGGATGAGCTTCCCCAGTCGGCGGCAGGAAAAACTATAATGACCACAGAGCCGAAATTTATTCCGGAAGAGGCTGTAGAGGTGGTCATTGACGAAAGCGCAAAATTTAATGTAAGGCTTATTGACTGTGTGGGATACATAGTTCCAAGCTCCCTGGGCTACATTGAAAATGAAGCGCCCAGAATGGTTGTGACCCCGTGGTTTGACGAGGAAGTACCCTTTAACATGGCAGCGGAAGTTGGTACCCAGAAGGTCATATCCGAGCATTCCACTGTGGGAATGGTAGTAACTACAGACGGCAGTATTTCGGATATTCCGAGGGAGGAATATGCCGAGTGCGAACAGCGTGTCATAAACGAGCTGAAAGAAATAAACAAGCCCTTTGTTGTAATCTTAAACTGTGCAGATCCTCATTCACAGCAGTCTCAGGAGCTTGCAAAGGAGCTTTCGGAAAAGTATGATACATCGGTAATACCTATAAGCTGTATTGACATGGACGAAAAGGATATCGAGTACATAATGTCTGAAATTCTTTTTGCGTTCCCCATTAAAGAAATCAATATCAGAATGGAAAAGTGGATAACAGGACTGAAAAAGGGACACTGGCTCAAGGATGAGGTCTTTACTGCCGTAAAGGACGCTGCGGAGAATATAAAGCTTGTAAAGGACGCAAAGGAGGTCGCAAAAAAAATAGCTCTCTGCCGCTATGTGACAGAGTCAAAGATAGCGCTGATAGATTTAGGGCAGGGAAGTGTTACTATTCAGGTAAGCCTTGAACCGGAGCTGTTCTATAAAATTCTCGGTGAAACAACGGGAATTGAGATAGTCAACGAAAGTGATCTTCTGCCGATACTGATGGAGCTTAACAAGGTAAAAAAGGAGTACGAGAAGATAAAGCCGGCTCTTGATGAGGTGGAGGCTACCGGCTATGGAATTGTAATGCCGGATATTGATGAGCTTTCTCTTGAAGAACCGGAAATTATAAAACAGGGAGGCAAGTACGGGGTAAAGCTCAAAGCCTCTGCGCCCTCCATTCACATGATGAAGGCGGCGATCAACACTACTGTAAGTCCGATAGTGGGTACGGAAAAGCAGAGTGAGGAGCTTGTGATGTACCTCCTTTCAGGCTTTGAGGAAAACCCGAAAAAAATATGGGAATCGAATATTTTCGGGAAGTCACTCCATGAACTGGTAAATGAGGGGCTGCATAACAAGCTTTATAAAATGCCTGTTGAGGCGAGAATGAAGCTCCAGGAAACACTGGAGAGGGTCATTAATGAGGGATGCAGCGGACTTATCTGCTTTATTTTATAACCTGATGATAATATCTGAGCCTGCCGGTTTTATGCCGGCAGGCTCAGACTGTAAAAAAATCTAATACTAAGGTTATTCAGGGGACGCTTTCACTTGCAAAGCGTCCCCTCTTCCAAAACAGTCCACTGGACTGATTTTGGAATTCACCCCTTGCAAATGCGCTTCTGAGGCAAGGAGTTTCGCCGTCTGCGGACGGCGACCAAGGCTCCGCCTTTGGAAACCGCAAACTTTTTTGCCAAAGGCATGCACAGCAGAAAAAAGTTTGATCAAAAACTTTTATATTGCTATCCGCAGCTATAAAGACTTTTCCGGCAGGCTCATTTTCAAACGTTTACTACTGAATATCTATCGTGATCTGACAAGCTTATTAACTTCATCAAACTCATCGATTATTTCCTGTTCGGGTCTGCTTGTTGCAAGTGATACAATAACTATTGCGGCTGATGCGATAATGAATGCCGGAAGCAGTTCATAAATATCCCAGAAGCCGCCGAGAGGACGGATAAGGAACTTCCATATGAAGATACCGGCTCCTCCGGCAATAATTCCGGCAATGGCACCCCACTTGTTTGAACGCTTCCAGAAAAGTGCGGCAAGCATTACAGGACCGAAGGTTGCACCGAATCCCGCCCAGGCAAAGGACACTATCTGGAATACCGAGCTTTCGGGATCCCATGCAATAATAACTGACAGAACGGCAATTGCCACAAGCACGATCCTTGCGGAGAGCATGGATTTTTTCGGAGTCATTTTTACCTTGAGCATACCGGCAAGAATGTTTTCGGAAAGACTTGATGATGCCGCAAGCAGCTGAGAGTCGGAGGTTGACATCGTGCATGCCAGAATACCTGCGAAAACAAGTCCGGCAAAGAGGGCAGCCAAAATTCCGTTTTCACTCATAAGTGTTGCGATCCTGATAACTACTGTTTCCGCAGCGGAGCTTCCGGAAAGAGTTTCAATACTGCCGTTGGCTGAAAGTGCATTGCCGATAAAACCTATCATGATAGCTATGCTCATAGAGATAACTACCCATATGGAAGCTATTCTTCTGGAGGTTTTTATTTTACTGGTATTTTCGATTGCCATAAATCTCAGAAGAATATGGGGCATGCCGAAGTAGCCCAGACCCCATGCAAGGGTAGATACAACAGAAAGAAAACCATAGCCTGATGAACCGCCGGTTTCGGCATTATGTGTCAGTGTCATCGAAAAGTATCCGGCAAGGTTTTTGGCGTTGTTTATTACCTCATCGAGTCCGCCGGCTGTGTATACGCCGAAGGCTACCAGTGTAATAAGTGCAACGGTCATTACAATGCTCTGGATAAGGTCAGTAGTGCTTGCGGCGAGAAAACCGCCGATACATGTATATGCAATGATAACCACCGCACTGATTATCATTGCAATGTGATAATCTATGCCAAAGAGTGAGTTAAACAGCTTTCCGCATGCCGCAAAGCCTGATGCGGTATAGGGAATAAAGAAGATGAGGATAACGAATGCCGCAATTCCCATAAGTATTTTCTTGTTGTCACGGTAACGGTTTGAAAAGAAATCCGGAAGCGTAATTGAATTACGGCAGGTATGGGAATAAACCCTCAGTCTTTTTGCGACGATAAGCCAGTTTATGTATGTGCCCACAGCAAGTCCTATAGCCGTCCATCCGGCGTCAGCCATACCGCTCAGGTATGCCACCCCCGGAAGTCCCATAAGCAGCCAGCTGCTCATGTCCGAGGCTTCGGCGCTCATTGCCGTAACTATAGGGCCAAGCTTTCTGCCTCCAAGGTAGAAATCACTGACATTGCTGGTTTTCTTTGAGCATACGATACCTATAACTATCATCATTGCAAGGTATAATACAATGGTTATGAGTATGCAGATAAGATTTGTCTTCATAAATTTTGTATGACAATGTTCTGTCATACCCTCCTTTCAGAATTTGTATTGTGTCATTAAGACGACAAACCATGATTATTATAACACGGAACAGCAATTTATGTCAATAGTATGGATGTTATCTGCATCATAAAGCATCAAGTTCGATCCAGAATGTACTGCCCTTATTTTCCTCTGTGTCAACACCGCATGTCCCGTTATGTATGCTGACTATCTGCTTTACAATAGCAAGCCCCAGACCTGATACCCCCTTATTGCCGCGCTGACGGCTGGTGTAGTATCTGTCCCATATATGCGGCAGCTGCTCCGTGGGAATGCCCTTTCCGAAGTCGGTAACTTCGATCCTGATATGTTTATCCGCCCGCCTGAGGACGATTTTTATCCTTTTGCTGCTTCCGGTGTACCGGATGGCATTGTCTGTAAGATTGTAAACTGCCCGTTGGAGCTGCCGGACACAGCCGTTAACATACAGGTCATCTTCAATATCCCGGCATACAGTCCCTCCGTCACTGGCAAAAAGCGGTTCAAACCGCATAATTACTCCCTCTGTCAGCCGGCTTATATTAACAGGTGAATGGTTGGTATTGCGGCTGCCTGTCTGTAATTCTGAGTATTCGAGAATGTCATTTACAAGTGCCGTCAGTCTGTCTGCCTCCTTGATTATAATCTCAGTGTCACCGCTGCGGTGTTCCTCATTATCTCCGAAATCCCTGATGCTTTCTGCGTATCCTTTTATCATTGTAAGGGGTGTCCGCAGGTCGTGGGAAACGTTGGCAAGCAGTTCACGCTGGAAATTACTTGCTTCATTAAGCTTTGTATTGGTCCGGTCAAGCGTTTCACCAAGCTGATCCAGTTCGGAACAGAAGCCTCTGCCAAGTCCGCTGCTGTATTCCTCAGTCCCGAGCTTTGCAGCACGGGATGATATATCCGTTACAGGCAGGGAGAATTTTCCTGATATAATACGGGCAAGCACAAATGCTATAAAAAATGAAGCAGCGGTCACAAACAGCAGAAGGATTCTGATAATGCCTGCCGTTTCTCCCACAGGGTCCAGTGCCTTGCTTATGTAGAGGATATTTCCCGATATACACCTGCCGTAAACGTATATGTTATCTGTCTCATATTCTGTTATGCCGTCTTCGCTTTCCTTCAGGTCGGAGAGAAAATCCTCGTAGCCATCCGGAAGACTGCGGTAATCTGCTTCCTGCCAGTTCATTTTCTCAGACTGATGATAGGGGTTTTCGCCGTCATCCTCAAAATCATAATTACTGTGATTCCGGTAGTAGGTTTTTTTATACTCATCCGCACTGTAGATTATACTGCCGTTTTCGTCTGTCAGATAAACAAGCAGAGAATTGCTGACAGCAAGGCTGTCTATGGTTTCCTCATCACATCCGCTGTCAATTATTTTTTGCGCAGCTGTTTTAGTGTTCCGTATAAGCATATTGTTATAAAAGCTTTGCAGGAAGACCGTCTGCAAAATCCACAGAACAGAAAAAATTATCACTGCAAACATGACGAAATAAAAGCATAGTTTTGTGCGGAAGGAGCTGACTTTACCTTTCAAATTTATATCCGACCCCTCTCACTGTATGAATCCTGTCACGGTATGTGCCTATCTTTCCCCGGAGAAGCTTTATCTGCCAGTCCACTGTCCGGTCATCGCCGTAATAGTCATAACCCCACACGCCGTTGAGTATTCTGTCTCTTGTCAGGACGATCCCCTCATTGGTAACAAGAAATACAAGCAAGTCATATTCCTTTGCAGTAAGCTCAGTTTTCTTCCCATCAACAAATACGTTGCGCCCCAGAGTGTCTATTTCAAGACCGCCGGCTCTGAGTATGAAGTCTTTCTTTTTTTCCGGAATATCATGCCGGTGACGTTTGATTATAACATTCACCCTTGCCATAAGCTCCTTCGGAGAGAATGGCTTTGTTAGGTAATCATCGACCCCCACCTCGAAACCGAACAGCTTGTCATATTCCGTACCCCTTGCCGACAGCATAAGCACAGGGATATCTTTCTTTCTCCGGATCTCCTTGCATGCCTTGAAGCCGTCCATTTCCGGCATCATAACATCCATTATAACAAGGTCGAAATCCTCCCTGCTGCATATTTCCACTGCCTCTGCACCGTTACTGGCCTGAGCAGTTCTGTAGCCCTCACGTTCTGCATATCTCTTTATTAGCCGGACAATTTCAGCTTCATCGTCAACAATAAGAATATCTGGCATAATCCTCACCTCAATTATCATAAAATCGCAGATTTTTGATATAATCGCCCGATATGCAGGGAGCAAATCTCTG
>JBJEQU010000006.1:0-7471 GCA_051881935.1 Porcipelethomonas sp.
AGCTGGGAACTGACCGTAGAGGTCACCGATAATATCCCCGTATATGAGGATAACAATACCCGTCTGTCATTTGACAGCCTTAAACAGCAGTACGGCGAAACAGGTGTAAAATTCGGCATTGATGTTTCAAAGTGGCAGGGGGACATCGATTATGAAGCCGTGAAGAATGCAGGATGCAGCTTTGTTATTATGCGTATCGGGCATTACTATGACGAGATCGGAATGGATGAATACTATAAGGCAAATATGGATGCTGCAAAAGCGGCAGGTCTTGACGTAGGCGTATACATCTACACCACCGCCAATACTACGGAGGAAATAAAGGAAAATGCAGCCTGGATAGCAGAACAGCTTGACGGTCAGCCTCTTGACTTCCCTGTTGTGTTCGACTGGGAGGACTTTTCAAATTTCCAGCAGTATGAAATGAGTATAAACGATTTAAATGAGCTTTTTGAGCTTTTCGCCTCTGAAATGGAAAAGTACGGCTACTCGTCTATGCTTTACAGCAGCAAGAATTTTCTCAATAATTTCTGGTATGAACAGACTGAATACCCTGTGTGGCTTGCCCATTATACCGACAAGACGACCTACGCCGGTGATTATGTTATGTGGCAGATGAGCTGCTTCGGCAGAATCGACGGCATTGAGGGGGATGTTGACTTTAATATTCTCTATACTGACAGGTCACTGCATTTTTTTAACTGACATAAAATGCGGAAGAATTATGCAGATATAAGTACAAACGGAGCGTGTGACCCACGCTCCGTTTTTATCATATATCAGTTCTTACGCTGTTTCATCATACCTGTTTTTTACTGTTTACCACATATCCTGCAATAAAGAATATTACAGCGTAAACCAATGTGAATACAACGGCCACTGCAAGATCACCGGATGATGATGATGAATCTCCGGCTGCTTTAAAGAAGCTATCAAGCCAGTAATCTGAAAACTTGAATGTCTTTAATTTAAGGAGTGTATCAACAAGCTTGAAAACCATCGGTATCAGTGAAGCACCCACAATGTTGATTGCGATTGCACCGCCGGTTTTTCCAAGCATCATTGAAATTGCAAAATAAAGTCCGTGATATCCTATCAGAACGATAAGCTGAAAAATCAGTTTTGACGGAACATCTCCCATATCGCCGACGCCCCACATTGCCGAACCTAAAATAAATGAAAATGCCGCAACAACTATGTACATTATAACCATTGCAAAGAGAGATGAGATGTATTTGCCCACAAACACCTTTCCACGGCTGTAGCCGCGGGAATAGATATTCTTGATTATGCCTGAATTAAAATCGTCGCAGACAAAAATAGCAATAAATATAGAAAATATAGTGGCAAACATGGACATCTCCGCGAATACAGAAACGTTATCCCATCCGCAAAGCTGATCCGCCTTGTCCGGCTCTACAAATGAACCTGCCATAATTGAAGTCAGTAAAACAATCACAGCCATCACTATAGTGCAGATATAGAAGCTGCGCTGCTTGAATAGTCTGTCAAATTCAAATCTTATTATCTTTCCCATGTTACTTTCCTATCCTTTCCAGGAAATATTCCTCTATATCAGAATTTGAAATGTGGAAGTCATAAACTCCGGCACCATCTGTTACAAGAGCAGCATTGATCTCCTCCGCCCTGTCAAAGCAGTCATAAATAGAAATGGCATTCTCTTCCCTTTCTACGTTGTTTATAGAGAATTTACTGCGAAGAATATTTTCTGCCTTTTCGGTGTTCCTGCATCTTATAGTAAGCTTCTGCCGGCAGCCGGCTTCAAGCTCCTGCGCCGTAATTTCCTCCACAAGCTGACCGTTGTTAATAATTCCGTATCTGGTGGATATTTTGGAAAGCTCACCGAGCAGGTGACTGGAAATAAGGAATGTTACTCCCTTTTCCTGGTTGATATTTATGATGGTATCTCTTATCTGCTTTATTGCAGTCGGGTCAAGTCCGTTTACCGGCTCATCCAGTATAAGCAGCTCCGGATTTCCCAGCATTGCAATGGCAATACCAAGCCTCTGTTTCATTCCGAGAGAAAATTTTCCGGCAGGCTTTTTACCTGTGTCCTGAAGATTTACAATTTCAAGGATTTCCTTAATATTCTTCCTGTCGCCGCCGAAAAGGATTGAAAATCTTTTCAGGTTTTCATAGGCAGTACAGTTTTTGTACAGCGCCGGTGCTTCAATAAGAGAGCCTACCCTCCTTCTTGAATTGTCATTCGCCTCTCCGCCGAACAGTTCGGTACTTCCTCCGTTAGGGAAAATCATTCCCAGCATCATCTTCATTGCAGTGGTCTTTCCGGCACCGTTCCTTCCGATAAAACCGTAGATATCCCCCTTCGCAATGTTCATGCTTACCTTGTCCACGACAGTTCTTTTGCCGTAAACTTTAGTAAGCTCATGAGTTCTTAATACATAATCCATCCTGTCATCCTCCTTTGATATTATAATTGACATACAAGTAAAATTATGGTATAATCTTACAAGACCTATTATATCATATATTGAACATAATATCAAATTTTGTCTGGAAAGGAATGTTTTATGAACAGAATAAAATTCAGAAAATATTTACTCAGCATTTCAGCTGCTGTGCTGACTGCACATTCAATGGTTTTCCCGGCTGCGGCGTACTCCGAAAATACGAAAAGCCCCGTCCCGGACAAATTTGTATTCGGCGAAGACAACTGGCAGTTTATAAATTCCTCCAGTTGCTTCGGAGGATCATACTTTTTAACTGACAGCGACCGCAGAGCCCTTGAGGATAACCTGTCTAATACAGAGCTCCATATGGCTGACATGATGCGTGATCTTGGTTTTTTCGGTGCATGCTATGGAATGGCTGCTCTTTCAGTTCTTGCCTGCAGCGATATGATAAATTATTCAGACTTTACTGAAGGTGCGTCATCTGTTTATACTATGACCGACCTTGAGTCACAGAGAGAAAAAATACCGGAAAGTATTGCGTCCCTCTGCAACTACTATTTCTTCCTGCAGTGTACAAATGAAGTAATCCAGTATACTGCAAAATCAATGATTAATATGTCAGAAAGTGAAAGGCTGCAGGGTCTTATAGACAATGCTGAAAAGGAAATACCTCAACTTTTGACATACACCGGTTCCACCAGCAGCGGAATGCGATACGGACATGCTGTTGTGGCAGTCAGCGCCGAATATGGGGACTATGAGGAAACAGTATATACAAGCTCCGGCGATCAGGACATTGCTGAGGAAGAGGTCAGAAAGTATAACGGAAGAATCCGCATATATGACAATGCTGCCCTGGAAACTGAAGAGAGATACCTCTATTTTAATACAGAGGATATGTCCTGGTACTATAATGGCGTCAGCAGCGAAAACGGCGGATTGTTATCTATGATAACCTCCGACACAGCTCTTTTAAATAACAAGGGTCTTATCGGCGGAACGGAATATAAAAATGACGGAGATTTTATTGCTCTGCTCTATTCCGACCCTGTTGTACCGGAAAGCAGTGTCAGCAAAATTTCCTATGACAATGGAAAATGGAAAACTGCCCAGAGTACAGAGGGCGAAATAAGGGACTTCCCGATATTTCTGGGAGAGGAAACTTCTCCCTTCCCGAAACATTATACCCTTACAGATGCCGAAAGCGGATATGTTATGGATATTGAAGAGCCGACAGCCCTGAATCTTAATATCAACTACGAAAATACATTTATGGAGACAACAGCCTCTGCCGGAAGTCAGGCGGTGTTCCACCCCTCAGGATACACAGAAATAACCGGGGAAAATACCGACTATACCTTTGAGCTTGTATTCAATGACGGATATTATAACGGAAGCTGGTATGACCTTGCTGTAACCGGTACTGCCGGAAATGCCTCTGTAAGAAAAACAGACGAGGGATATATTATAATCTCCGACGGCATGGAAGGTACTGAAATTTCCGCATCAGGAGACGGTCTGTCCGCATCCTGCAGCATAACAGATGCCGAAAATTCACTCCTCATATACGAAATAAACGAAAGGACTATCGGTCTTGCCTCCGATACGGACGGGGACGGAATTTACGAGAACAAAAAGACAGTGACGATTTTCGGTGACGCCAACGAGGACGGCATTTTCAATGTCCGTGATGCAGCCTTCATTGCCGAAAAACTTGCGAAAGGTGACAGCGAAAGCCTTCCGGAAATTTCCGATTATAACGATGACGGCGCTGTTAATATAAGAGACGGTGCGTCAATTGCAAGATATCTTGCAATGAAAAAATAACGGGAATCCGGTTCAGACTTTAGAAAAACCTGACTAATATTAATTTTCTGAACATACCAAAACACCGCCGTGGCTTTAATCATGGCGGTGTTATTATTTTATGACCGAGATAAGCCCGGAGTTTACCAGTATTTCAAGCTCATACGTTGATACTCTCCCACCCTGCTGACGTATTCTGATAGTATGCCTGTGTGGATCGCCGCCGACAGACTTTATCTCAGTAATAGTCCCGAAGCCGTTTATACGATGAATGACCGTCCCTCCTACTCTGTACACATCGCCGTTTACCGTTACTGATTTAATGCTGCCCCTTTTTAGTATTCGGCGTCTGGGACCGTAAACTCCGCCGGACTCCTCATCTTCCGGCTTTGCCATTGAGAAAACCTCATCCGAAAATGAACACTTTTTACTCTCCGGACAGAGAATAAACAGCTTTTTTCTGGCTCTTGTCATAGCTACATAGAATAGTCTCCGCTCCTCCTCATAGACTGCAAAATCCTCATCCTTTGTATCCATCGGCTTGCTGACCGACGGAAGAATTCCATCGTACACATCCATAAGATAGACAGTATCATATTCAAGTCCCTTGGCAGAATGGATAGTGGACAGAATAACGGCATTGCTGTCATCGGTGTTATTTCCCGTAATAAGCTCCGGGAGAGAATCAAGCCTTTCCATAAATGACCGCAGGGATGTTTCCCTTGCCGCAAGCATTTTCAGTATTTCAAAGCGAAAGCTTCCGATATTATTCTTTTTAAGATACCTTCCGTATTTCTTCTCAATAAATTCCAGTGCATCATAGGGCTTGAATTTTTTTATGGAATGTATAAACTTTTCAAAATCACAGGCACTGGAATACAGCCGCATATCATCCCGCAAAATTCGTTTCAGTGCCTTTGTCACGGCAATACCTTTTTCTCTGCTTTTATCACAGGCGGTCTGAGCTGCTTTTTTACTGAATCCAAAACCGCATTTATAATATATCTGCATAAACGCCTGAATATCACAGTGGTCAAAAGCAAGGGAGATGAACGCTTTTACGTCCTGGGCAGTCTTATGAGAAAAAAAGTTCATATTAAGCTTTGATACCCTGTAGGGAATGTTATTTCGTATAAAGAGATCAATAAGCGGCAGTGCACAGTCATTGTCACGGTAGAGGACAGCGGTCTGCCCTCCGGGACTTCGTAATTTATCAAGGAGCAATGTATACTGAAAATTCCTGTCGGTTATAGGTATTCTGCAGACCGGATCGCCGTGCCCCTGAGTCGCAGTCAGTTTTTTCTTATACCGGCTGATATTCTTTTCAATGAATTTTGAAGCGGCGGTTACTATTTCCTCAGTGGAACGGTAATTCTTTTCCATAAACATGACCGAAGCGTTCCTGTAATCCTCTTTAAAGCTCATCAGTGCTTTCGGGTATGCAGCTCTGAAACCGTAAATACTCTGATCCTCATCCCCTACCATAAAAACATTGTTGCTGGAAAATCCCAGCAGTCGGATAATGGTATGCTGAAGCTTTGATGTATCCTGCGCCTCGTCTACACAGATATATCTGAATTTGTCCTGAAAATGTTTCAGCACAGGGGGATTTTTAAGGAGTATAGGAAAGGCATATCTCATCTGGTCGTCATAGTCCATTTTTGAAATACTTTTAAGGCTTGCATCATAGGACTTATAAAATCTGCATATATCCGGTACATCGGATTTCAGATGCTTTATTCCGTCATCGGTAAGCATCATATTTTTTATGTAGGTTATAACTGACTCTGCCCCCTGAATATCACTGTCTGTTGGATATTCATGAGTGATCTCCATATAGATCCTGCGGAGAATATCAGTCCTCGTTTTATGATCGATCATTTCAAAAGCCGGACGGCCGGTATATCTGCTGTAGTATCTGATGATTTCATAGCAGACGCTGTTTATAGTGCGGAATCCTATCCTTTCTCCAAGTTCTCTTCCAAAAGCAGATATAAAACGTTTTTTCATATCCGCTGCCGCAGAGGTCGTATATGTCATTGCAAGAATTTTTTCCGGCGGTATATTACGGCATAATATCATATATCCCAGCCTTGCAACTAGAACTGTAGTTTTGCCGCTGCCGGGAACAGCTATGAGGAGGTTTGCTCCATCAACAGCCTGCACAGCAGTTTGCTGCTGATCGTTGAGGATTATATTGTACTTACTGATAAATTCTGAAAAATCCATTGTTTTACCTCTGATTACTGCAAAAAAATCCGCTCTTTCTTCTGCACACTGCTGATGAAAATTGTCCTTTTTCATTATACTACATCATTATACCATATCGGAGCTTTTATTGCACTATTTTTTTGCCGTTTTTTCAAATTTTTATTACCGGATTTCTGCGTATCTATGCGGTTTTTTCAACTTTTGTTTGTGGATTTTGGGGAAACTTAAAAGGGCTTTTTATGTTGCATTTTTTTCGTTACCGTGATATAATAAAATAAAAGAATTATAGCAGGGAGTGTGAATGCAATGGGAAACGGTAACCGCATAATCAAACTGAAACTTGACGTCATTTTCAAGGCAATGTTCGGCAGAGAAGGCAGTGAGGATATTCTTGCTGATTTTTTGTCAAGATTACTTGAAATTCCAAGGAAGTCAATACAGCGTATAATAATGGATAATGTTGAGCTGATACCGGATAATTACGCTGACAAATTCTGTCGTGTAGACCTGAAAATGCAGGTAGATGAACGGCTTATAAATATTGAAATGCAAATTAATAACGAGGAGCATTTCAGAGAAAGAACCCTCTATTACTGGTCAAGGATATACGGTAGTGAACTGAAAAGCGGAGAAGATTACAGTAAGCTTAAAGAAACTATCTGTATAAATATAGTGAATTTCGATCTGTTTGACTGCACGGAATTTCATTCACACTTCAAAATAATGGAAAAGACCCGTCATGAGATTCTGACAGACAAATTCGGGATACATTTTTTTGAACTGAAGAAAATAGGAAAGAGTCCGAATAAAGATGATCCTATGGAACTATGGCTGCAGCTTATCAATGCTGAAACGGAGGAGGAACTGGATATGCTTGAAAATACAAACGTACAGGAAATCAATAAGGCAATTCTGGTACTGAGGGAACTGAACGCTGACGAAAATATGAGACGGATTGCAGAACTGCGTGAAAAGGCTCTTCATGATGAAGCTAATGCAATTAATTCTGCGGAAAAAAG
>JBJEQU010000007.1:0-31247 GCA_051881935.1 Porcipelethomonas sp.
TGAGATGACAATCACTGTTATCGCAGCAGGCTATGGCGACGAGGCTGCAACAGCCAGTGCAGATGAAGAGGTTATCCCGATCGATAATCCGCTTATTGACAACCCCGGAGATAAGAAGGATAATTCAGAGGATGACCTTGATGAAATTCTCAGAATGCTTGAAAAATAATTGTTATGTGCAGCCGGAATCCGGCTGCATTATTTAGCTGTTTGAATATATGCGGCAGAATGGAGAATAATATGTCAGAGTCATCCCCTAAAAAGCTGGATGCATCCCAGCTTAAAGAATATGCTCATGAGCTTAAAGCAGGAGATAAGATACTTTTGTCCGGTACGGTATATACGTCCCGTGACGCAGCTCACAAGAGAATTATGCAGCTTATAGAAAGCGGCGGTGAGCTTCCATATGCTATTGAAAACGCCGTGATCTATTATGCCGGTCCTACACCGGCTCCGGAGGGAAAACCTATCGGCTCATGCGGTCCTACTACCTCCGGAAGGATGGATAAGTTCGCACCGAAGCTTCTGGACATGGGACTTGCTGCTATGATCGGCAAGGGAGAGAGAAGCCGGGAGGTCAGGGACGCTGTCGTGCGAAACGGGGCTGTGTACCTGTGCGCTGTTGGAGGTGCAGGTGCCCTCGCTGCCCACTGCATAAAAAAATGCGAAGTGATAGCTTTTGAGGATCTTGGTTGCGAATCGGTCAAAAGGCTTTATATAGAAGATTTTCCGCTTATAGTTGCAGACGACTGCAGCGGCGGAGATATTTTCAGTGAGGGAAGAAATCGATTTTGTCAAATATAACCTGTAATCTTTAACAAAATTGAAGGCAAAAATATGGCGGTATTGCTATTTTATGGACGCTTGTTATTCTTTTTGAGAAATTTACTTGACAAATCGGTAAATATGGTTTATTATAAAGACAGTGAGAAAAAATGAGAAGTGAGATGGTATGGAACAGTGCCGGATCATGCTGCTATACTGTTTTGTGACGCCGGGACTTTTCGGTTTTTTCTTGGTATCAATAATGTAATGCGGGTTTTTATTCGTGTTACGCAATAAAACTGTTTTTGTAACTTACGGACTGTGTCCAGCGTCCTTGTGAACTGGGTATCACGGGCGTTGCCATGAAGAAAATAATCGTTAGTATCATCTTGCAGCTGATTTTCTTTTACTTGAGCATTGTATGTGAACGCCGTATTGTTTTGAGCAGCTCAGGACTTTGTTGTCCCTTCTGCGGCTTGGCTGTAATTCTATAAAAACAGAGGTCGGACGGCGTGTCCGAAGAATCAAAATAATACAAGCGAGGTAAAAGGAAATGTACGAAGACAAGACATTAGTATGTAAGGAATGCGGAAATGAATTCGTATTCACAGCTGGAGAACAGGAATTCTATGCTGAAAAAGGCTTTGTAAACGAGCCGCAGAGATGCAAGCCGTGCAGAGACGCAAGAAAGAATGCGTCAAGAGCTGAAAGAGAAATGTTTACAGCAACATGTGCTTCATGCGGCGGTGAGGCTAAGGTTCCGTTCAGACCGAGAGAAGACCGTGCTGTATATTGCAGCGAGTGCTTCGCAAAGATGAAGGAAGAAGCTTAATTTACAGTCTACATAAAGTGCAGCATGATTTTGTCAGCTGCACTTTTATTTTAAAAATATTAAAAATCGGAGGAATTTACTATGGCATTTGAAGTAAACAAAAATACAATTATCGGAAGTATTCTCGATCAGGATGCGGACGCAGCTCCTTTCTTCCTTGAAATGGGTATGCATTGTCTGGGCTGTCCGGCTTCAAGAGGCGAAACTATCGCAGAAGCTTGTGAGGTTCATGGAACCGACCCGGACGAGCTTGTTGAAAGGCTCAATAAGTTTTTTGCAGAAAGATAATTAATGCCGGAGCGTGATCACATAAAACAGATGTACTGATACGTTTATGTGAACACGCTCTATTACAGCGGACGCAATGTCCGCTGTTGTGAACTATGGAGAAACTGATGATTTCTATTGACAAACGACTTGAATTATGCGCACAAATGATATCGGGCAGCGGAACAGTCTGTGATATCGGTACAGACCATGCATATCTTCCGGTGTACCTTATTCAAAATCAATTATGTTCAAAGGCTGTGGCATCTGATATAAATGAGGGTCCTTTGCAGTTTGCAAGGCAGACTGTCGGAAGATACGGCTGTGAAGATGATATAGCCGTTGTAAAATCAGACGGGCTTGAAAATATAGATCTTTCGGGAGTCAGTGATATTGTTATTGCCGGTATGGGCGGGGAGACTATTGCTGAAATTCTTCATAAGGACGAGCGTTCAAAATCAGGTATTAATTTTGTTTTTCAGCCTATGACCCGTGCAGGATATCTCAGAAAATGGCTTTACAAAAACGGCTATGAAATTATCCGTGAGGAGGCTGTTATTATTGACCGGTTTGTATATACCGTTATGAGTGCAGTATATACAGGTATAAGGATTGATATCGGACTTACAGCGGAAATTACAGGAAAGATAAATCCGGAGACGGAGGCAGGAAGAAGGTACTGTGAAAACCAGCTTATGAAAATGCTGAATATTTCAACGGGACTTTCCAAGGCAGGAAAGGCTGACGACAGTAAATATTACAGTGATATTGCAGTACGGCTGGATACGATGATGAAAGGAAAGATGAACATGGTTTCCGAAATTTATAAGTACATAGATTCGGTGGCTCCTTTTGCAACTCAGGAAAAATGGGATAACTCCGGACTTCTTACCGGAAATATGAACCGTAAAGTCAGCAGGGTTCTCATTTGCCTTGATATTACCGGTGAAGTGGCAGAGGAGGCAATTGATATCGGTGCAGAGCTTATTATCTCTCATCATCCGGTTATCTTTCATCCCCTTTACAGTCTGCTGGATGACGAACCGGCATGCAGGCTCTGGAAAAACGGAATAAGTGCCATATGTGTTCACACTCCCTTTGACTGTGCTGAAAACGGTATGAGTGATATTCTCATGAATATTGCCGGATTTGAGAAAACAGACGGTATACTGGAGATTCTTGGCGGCGGAGACAAGCCTTATGGCTTTGGTTCTGTCGGAATATCGGACGTTGAGTATACCCCTCAGCAGCTCGCTCAGAAGCTCAGGGATGTTCTCGGATGCAGGGTAGTGAAGTTTACAGACGGCGGCAGCACCATAAAAAAAGCAGCCTTCTGTACCGGCAGCGGCGGAAATCTTATCGAGGCGGCAGCAAACTGCGGCGCTGACGCATATATAACCTCAGAGGTGAAGCATGACCAGTGGCATTTTGCAAGAAGGAAGGGTATTTCCCTTTTTGACTGCGGTCATTACCATACGGAAATTATAGGTATGCAGAGACTGCGTAAAATGCTTGAGGCGGAATTTGCCAATATTGAATTTGTAATGTCTCAGGCGGATAAGGATCCGGTAAGCTATGCGATATGAAAGCCTGTTTGCATGTCCTGTCTGCGGAGAGCCGCTTTTCAGGGAGGACAGAAATTACAGATGCGGAAATAATCATTCCTTTGACGCTGCAAAAAGCGGCTATGTAAATCTCCTTACCTCTGACAGAATGAACACGAAAAATCCGGGGGATAATAAGCTTATGGTGCGCTCAAGGAGCGGGTTTCTCGATAAAGGGTATTATTCTCATTTAAGAGACGCATTGAGTACTGCTGTGAATGACATTGCAGAGGACGGCTGGGTTCTTCTTGATGCAGGCTGCGGAGAGGGGTACTACACAAGCGGAATCGCTGAGAATACTGTGAGAAACGGAAAGAACATCAGGACTGCCGGGATAGATATTTCCAAGTTTGCCGCTGATAAGGCTGCAAAGAGAAATAAGGATATTGAATTTGCTGTAGGGAGTGTATTCCACATTCCCTTCCGGGACAGTTCCTGCGATATTCTGATGAATGTGTTTGCCCCTTTTTGCCTTGATGAGTATGTAAGGGTGCTTAAAGACGGCGGATATATGATAATGGCTATCCCTGGGAAAAAACATCTCTGGGAGTTTAAAAGTGCAGTTTATGAACAGCCTTATGAGAACAGTCCCAAGGATGAAAATATAGAGGGTTTTGACTTTGTTAAAATGCTGTCGGCAGAGAAAAAAATAATGCTCAGAAGCAATGAGGATATAATGAACCTGTTTGCGATGACCCCGTATTATTACAACACAAAGCCGGAGGATATACAGAAGCTTTCCGGCATCAGTGAGCTTGAAACACAGACGGAATTTGAAATACTGATATACAGAAAAAAGGAGAAAACGAATGGCACTTGACGGAGCGTTTCTTTATTCGGCAGTCAGGGAACTGGACCTGCTCATAGATGGAAGGGTGGATAAAATATACCAGCCTTCACGGGATGAAATAATAATTTCCATAAGAACACGTCAGGGCGGTTACAGACTCCTTATATCAGCATCGGCAGGCAGTGCACGGCTGCACATTACCAATACAGCCCCGGACAATCCCATGAAGCCGCCTATGTTCTGCATGCTGCTGAGAAAGCATCTCGGAAGCGGACGGCTTAAAAAAATACGTCAGGACGGACTTGAACGAATAATTTTTCTGGATTTTGAATGCATAAACGAGCTTGGAGATATTGTGACAGTGACCCTTGCCTGTGAGATAATGGGGAAGTATTCAAACCTTATTGTAATAAACGGCGAGGGTAGGATCATTGACAGCATAAAGCGTGTGGACGAGGATATGTCCCGGGAGCGTCTGGTGCTTCCGGGAATGCAGTATGAGCTTCCGCCGAGGGATGACAGGATATCCTTTCTTCATGCGCCGGAGACGGCTGTACGGGAGGCTGTAGACAATCTGAAAAGTGCAGAGCTGTCAAAGGCTCTGATTTCGGCTTTTGAGGGTATTTCGCCTATTCTTGCAAGGGAATGGGCATACAGGACCGGAGGCGGAACTGAACTTACCGGCAGCGGTTTATCAGAAAAGCAAAAGGAAACACTCTTTTCAGAGATAATGAGTACAAAGGAGGCGCTTCTGTCGGGAAAATGCTGCTTTACTTCCGTATCTACGAAGGAGGGCATGCTCAAGGATTTTTCCTTTATCCCTGTAAGCCAGTACGGCGGTCTGATGAATGTCAGGGAGCATGAAAGCGCATGCGAGCTGCTTGATTATTTTTATGCCCAGCGTGACAGTGCCGCAAGGCTGAAACAGCGTGCCAATGACCTTTTTAAAATGCTGGTGAACACCTCTGAGCGTATTACAAAGCGTATTTCCAATCAGAAGAATGAGCTTTCAGACTGTGCAAAGAAAGACCGTATGAAGCTTATGGGTGATCTTTTGTCTGCAAATCTTTACAGGTTTGAAAAAGGCGACGAAAAGGTTACCGTTGAAAATTACTATGAAGAGGACTGCCCTCAGATCGAAATCAGGCTTGACCCAAGACTTACTCCTTCCAGAAATGCACAGAAGTACTATTCCGAATACCGTAAAGCGGTAACTGCTGAAAAAAAGCTTGCGGAACAGATTGCGCTGGGAGAAGATGAGCTTAAATATATTGACAGCGTTTTTGATTCCCTTACCCGTGCCGTCAGCGAAAATGAGGTAAACGAGTTAAGGCTGGAGCTTGCTGAGCAGGGGTATTTAAAGGCGTCAAGGCTCAGGACCAAGCCGCCCAAAATAAATCCGCCTCTTGAGTATATTTCCTCAGACGGCTTCAGAATACTGCTTGGGCGGAATAATAAGCAGAATGACAAGCTGACCCTTAAAACGGCTGCAAAGACGGATATATGGCTTCATACCCATAATATTCCCGGTTCTCATGCAATTATTGAGGCTCATGGGGAGGATGTTCCCATGAATACCATAGAAGAAGCGGCAGTCCTTGCGGCGCTTAACAGCAAGGCAAAGGATTCAGCACAGGTGCCGGTTGACTACTGCCTTGTGAAATATGTAAAAAAGCCTAACGGTGCAAAACCGGGCATGGTTATTTTTTCAAATAACAGAACGCTTTACGTAACGCCGGACAGGGAGATTGCAGAGAAACTAAAAAAATAAACGGAGCCGAAAGGTTCCGTTTGGGTTTATATAATTAATGGCACCCCCGAAGAAGTGCCATTTATGTTTTATTCACTTACATATGGTAAAAGTGCAATATATCTTGCTCTCTTGATAGCTACTGTAAGCTGACGCTGATGGTATGCGCAAGTACCTGTAACACGTCTTGGCAGGATCTTAGCTCTGTCAGTCATGCACTTTCTGAGTCTTGCGATATCCTTGTAATCGATTTCTTCAACTCTGTCTGCACAGAACATGCAAACCTTTTTACGCGGTCTCTTAGCACCACGGGAATTTCTTTCTCTTTCCATGAGATAACCCTCCTTCGTATAAAGTAACAATTTAGAACGGAACTTCTCCGTCACTGAGAATCTCTTCAAAATCGCCCAGGTCACCCAGCTGAACTGTTTCCTCAGCAGGCTGTGCCTGCGGCGGTACATTGTTTGCCGGTGCAGCTTGTGAAGGCTGCTGGAAATTACCGGATCCTCCTATGGACTGAGCTGAAGAAGCGGATTTGCTTTCGCCGAACGAAACATTATCAGCCTGTACATCCATAGAATAATGCCTTACACCATTAGCGTCGGTATAATCATTATTTCTCAGACTTCCCTCGACAATAATCATTTTGCCTTTGGAGAAATATCTGCTGACAAATTCAGCGGTCTGTCTCCAGGCAATAACTCTTATAAAATCTGCCTGTCTTTCGCCGGTGTCTCTGGATTTATATGCTCTGTCAACCGCAACTGAAAAACGGCAGCTCGATATTCCTGATGTAGTCTGTCTGAGCTCCGGATCGGCAGTAAGCCTGCCCATAATAATAACCTTGTTAAGCATTCTGAAGTCCTCCTACTCGGTCGCCGTGATTACTTGACAATAATCATAGAACGCATAACGCCTTCTGTGATCTTGAATACTCTGTCGAGTTCAGCCGGGAAATCAGGCTTTGACTCGAATGTATAGAGTACGTAGTAACCTTCAGTCTGATCGTCAATCTCGTAAGCCAGCTTGCGCTTGCCCCACTCATTAACTTCCTCGATTGTACCGTTCTTCTCAATAAGAGTCTTGAACTTTTCAACCAGAGCCTTAACAGCGTCCTCGCCGTTGTTCATGCTGAAAACAGCCATTACTTCATACTTAGCAGATACCTTTGCCATTCAAAACACCTCCTCCTGGATTTCGCTCGTCACGTCGGTACGAGCAAGGATAACTTAGTCATTATACAACATTTTTCAGAATTTGTCAAGTGTTTCAGAGATTTTTTGCGATCTTTTTTATATATTCCCTGAACTGTTCCCCTATTTCCGGGTGTTCCAGTCCTACTTCTACTGAGGCTTTGAGTATCCCGAATTTATTTCCCATATCGTAACGGGTACCGGTAAAGTCAACACCTGCCACACCGTCACGCTGCGCCAGAACTTTCATTGCATCTGTCAGCTGAAGCTCATTTCCGGCACCGTATGGGATCCTTTCAAGAATATCGAATATCTCCGCAGGGAGTACGCATCTTCCCAGAATTGAGAACAGTGAAAACTCCTGCCCCGGCTGCGGCTTTTCGATCATATCGGTAACCTTGTAAATATTGTTTTCTATCGGCTGAATCTTCATAGAGCTGTACTTTACGATATCCTTAGCCGGAACCTCCTTTATGCCTACAGCACCGCACAGTCCGGTCTGTTCATAGGCTCTGATAAGCTGTCCTATGCATGGGTCTTCGCCTATTATAACGTCGTCGCCGTACATAACAGCAAAGGGTTCATCACCGACAAATTTTTTTGCCTGCAAAACAGCATGTCCCAGACCCTTCTGTTCCATCTGTCTTACATAGGTTATATTTGCAAGCTCTGTAACATCTATGATCTGTTCATACATTGTACGTTTGCTATTGCCCCCTGATGCAAGCTTTGCTTCAAGTTCAGGGCAGCGGTCAAAGTGATCCTCGATCTCAGACTTTCCGCGGCTTGTGATAATAAGAATATCCTCGATCCCGCTTTTTGCAGCTTCTTCAACAATATACTGAATGGCAGGCTTATCCACTATAGGGAACATTTCTTTTGGTATAGCCTTCGTTGCCGGCAGGACTCTCGTCCCGAGTCCGGCAGCGGGTATAACTGCCTTTTTAATTTTCATCATATTCTCCATTTCTGCCGCTCCTTAATTATTATGGAAATTACAATCCTATGAATAATCCCGTATGCGGCATCCGGGATTAAAATGTGATACATGAAAAACTATAAACCTGTTCAAGATGGTCAGATATACATAATTCCGTAAACCAATGCGGCTGAAAGGGCAAGCTGGACGGTAAGAATGACCAGGACGCTGGCAACGCTTGTGCCGCCGGATCTCATTATTTTTTCAGTCAGCAGCGACCGGTCAGTCCCGTACTGATGCTTGATCTTATTTACGTTTCTGAGCATATGCCGGTAATACAGCCAGTTTGCGAACAGTGCAGAAAGAACTGTCAGAGCCATTGAGGCGTAATTGGTAAGGCTGAAAATTATTTCAAAGGACGGGGTATCAATATTTACCGACTGAAATAGACCCATTGGAACATCCATAGAAATGAAGGTATACAGTACCTTCGGAATGGCAAGAACCGTTGTGATAAGGGTCATTACTACAGCCTCCAGCCACATTTTTCTGTGTGCAAAAAAGAACTGCGGGAAAAAGATGCAAATAAAATTCAGGGTAAGCTTCCGTCCGCTGTCCTTCATCCTCTTAAAGAGCATGAGATAGTAGGGGACATTGGAGCCAACAAAATCCGCAGCCTCAGAAATTTTGACGCCATCGTCAAGGGATTCTTCCGGATTCATTCCGCAGTATTTGTCGGAAGGGTCAAAATTAAATCCCCCCTGATTCATATTCTGCTGACCGGTTCCGCCGCTGAAGCCCTGCTGCTGATTATCAAAGTTAAGATTATCAACAAGAGAGGCACCGCAGCTTTCGCAGATTATCGCATGAGGCTTATTAACTGAGCCGCAGTACCTGCATTTTTTCTGCTGCTCCGCTCCGGAATCAGCCATGTCCTCAGACCAGCTTTTATGCTGCTCATGAAGTTTCTCGTTTATGCATCTGCCTTCCTTTGCAAAACAGTCCCTGTGATAGGGGGTCCCGCATTCCGGACAAACAACGATATCGTCATCGTCCCTGAATCTCTCTTTGCAGATCATACATTCTGTACCTGTAAAATACGCCATTATATTCCTCCGTTAACAGATAACACTATAACCTCTTTTATTATATCACATTTTCTATCAAAATTCAAACATTTTTTTGCTTTTTTATATAAAAAACTAAATCGGCATGCCCGATTGATGAAATCTAAAAAAATATTTGCAGTTACGGTGATTTTGTAGTATAATAGATAGTGACACTGATATGATTAAAAATCCGGGCTGCTGAGACCCGTAAAGAACAAGGAGATCACATGGTACTTTTAGATGAATTGAAAAGTGAGCTTGCATCCTACGTTCCTGAGATAAAGGAGCTGTCAGATGTTCTGAACATTGAAAACTCGAAAATCGAGCTTGAGGAGCTGCGCAACAAAGCGGCAGAGCCGGGCTTCTGGGACGATCTTGAAAACTCACAGAAGGTTTTGCAGAAAACGAAAGCTATTGAAAATAAAATTGAAAGTCTTGAATCGCTTTCAACAGAGCTTGACGATCTTATAACTCTTGTGGAGCTTTCCATTGAAGAAGGTGATGAGGGTGAGGCTGAGGAAATTGCCCGGAGCCTTGAGGAATTCAAGAAAAAGCTTGAAAACCAGAAGCTTGCCACCCTTCTTACCGGTGAGTATGACGAAAAGAACGCTATTATTACCTTTCACGCCGGAGCAGGGGGCACTGAGGCTCAGGACTGGGCGGAAATGCTCTACAGGATGTACAACCGCTGGGCGGAGAATCACGGATTCAAGGTCACGATGCTCGATTATCTTGACGGTGATGAAGCCGGACTTAAAAGTGCTTCCATCCTCGTTGAGGGTATCAATGCATACGGATTTTTAAAATCCGAGTCCGGTGTACACAGACTTGTAAGAGTTTCGCCCTTTGACTCCTCCGGACGCCGTCATACCTCCTTTGCTGCAATTGAGATAATGCCGGAAATTGACGACACCATTGAGGTTGACATACGCCCCGAGGAAATCAAAATGGACGTTTACCGTGCAAGCGGTGCCGGCGGTCAGCATATCAACAAGACCTCGTCGGCTGTCCGTCTTACCCATATACCTACCGGTATCGTGGTTGCCTGTCAGACCCAGAGAAGCCAGTTCCAGAACAAGGATTTTGCAATGAAGATGCTCAAATCAAAGCTTATTGAGATAAAGGAAAGAGAACATCTGGAAAAAATTTCTGACATCAAGGGCGTACAGAAGGAAATTGCCTGGGGTGCCCAGATAAGGTCATATGTATTTATGCCCTATACAATGGTAAAGGATCACAGGACAAACTTTGAGACCGGAAACATAGGCGCAGTAATGGACGGTGATCTGGACGGATTTATAAACGCATACCTTAAATCACTCTCTCATGGCACTCTTGAAAGTAAATAATCTGAATTTAATCTTTGTTCGGTTTTTTCATGGGATTTTCATTGACTTCCGGCAAAAAAAGATATAGAATAAAGACAGGATCACACATAAAGCGTGTGCAAAGAGTCAGAACCGTATTTTTACGGTGCCGCCTGATATGCAGAACGGAGGATGATGCGTATGACTTTGCGTCTTAATAAAAGGTATTCACTGGGTGAGGAAATTTTCAATTCTGTCTCCCACGGTACAGGAGGACTTCTTTCCATAGCCGGAACGGCAGTGCTCATTGTTATGTCGGCGCTGCATGCCGATGCCTGGGCAGTGGTAAGCTCCTGCATATACGGTGCGTCACTGATAGTGCTTTACACAATGTCTACCCTTTATCATGCAATTACCAATGAAAAAGCCAAAGGCTTTTTCAGAATAATGGATCACAACACGATTTTTTTCCTGATTGCCGGAACGTATACCCCTTACACACTGGTAACGCTGAGGGAAACGGTGGGCTGGATACTTTTCGGTATAGTCTGGGGAGCGGCGATCCTCGGAATTATACTCAATTCCATAGACCTTGAGAGATTTAAAAAAATTTCTCTTGTATGCTATGTCATGATGGGATGGGTCATCATTTTCGCAGTAAAGCCGATGATCAATAACCTTTCAGCTATGCCGCTTATATTTCTGCTGGTGGGGGGAATATTCTACACTGCCGGCATTGTGTTCTACGTGATAAAGAAAGTCAGGTATTTTCATTCTGTATGGCATCTGTTTACAGTCGCCGGAAGTGTATTCCATTACTTTTCCGTACTTATGGCAATTACTGAATAAAATCAGCAAAGGAGAAGCCGGGAAGGCTTCTCCTTTGCTTTCTATTTCGGATCCTTGCTGTTGGTCAGTCCCAGTATATAATCTGTGCTGGTATTATACAGCCTGGCAAGTTTTATTATGATTGAAACGGGGACTTCACGGATACCCCGCTCGTATTTTGAGTAAAGTGACTGGTCGCAGAAAAGGTAATCGGCGACCTCTTTTTGTGTTTTATCATTGTCCTCACGGAGATTTCTTATCCTTGGAAACATTATACCACCTCTAAACTAATTATAAGAAAACATAAATAGACTATTGACAAATAGGACAATATGTCCTATAATTATTATCAGGACAAATAGTCCGATTATTAGCAGGGGAGGTGATAGGATGTTTAATAATATTCAGAAGGTTCTGAGAATACTGGGATATATTAACATAGGGGTATATACAATTGCAGGTTTCATATTCGGAATTGGTATGGATGATGATGTGTTTTTCCTGTGGCTTCTGACAGCTGCGGCAGGATTTTTCCTGGGATATATGATGTCATTGGTTCTGTTTGCTATCGCTCAGCATCTTGAGGACTTGGGTTACATAAATGAGAATCTATACATTATTACAAGCCTTTATGAAAAAGACCACGAGAAGCTTTCAAAGTTTCTGGATAAGGCATTGGAAGAAAAACAGCAGTAAGTAAACAATATCTTGGAGAACGTCCCTGAAATTCGGGACGTTTTTCTCTTTTCAAATGAAGAAAAGTATGATATAATAAAAATGGTACAATTTTTTTGCCGGATCAACTATATATCACAGGATGGTGCATTATGAGAACATTGGGGAATATTTTATGGTTTCTTCTAGGGGGAATAGTTAGCGGTCTTTCATGGGTACTGGCAGGTATGCTGTGGTGTGTCACACTAATAGGTATACCTATAGGGATTCAGTGCTTCAAATTTGCTTCGCTGGCATTTTTCCCTTTCAAAAAGGATATCCAGTACGGAGGCGGAGCCGGTTCGACAATAGCAAATATTTTCTGGCTTCTGCTTACAGGTCTGTGGATGGCGATAGGCTACTGCGTCTGGGGACTTATACTATGCATTACCATAATAGGGATCCCGTTCGGCAGGCAGATGTTTAAACTTGCAAAGCTTGCACTTATGCCGTTCGGGGCAAGTGTAGTAGAGAAAACTATAGCATAAAAATTCAGGCGGTGATAAAAATGAATGAACTGCAAAAACTTATCAATGAAAGTGAGAACATAGTATTTTTCGGCGGCGCAGGTGTTTCCACCGAAAGCGGAATACCCGATTTCCGCAGCGTCGACGGACTTTATAATCAGAAATATAAATTTCCTCCGGAGACTATACTCAGCCATGACTTTTTTATAAATCATACAGCGGATTTCTATGAGTTCTACCGTGATAAAATGCTCTGCCTTGACGCACAGCCGAATATTACTCATCTGAAACTGGCAGAGCTTCAAGAATGCGGAAAGCTTAAAGCTGTCGTGACCCAGAATATAGACGGTCTGCACCAGAAAGCCGGAAGCCGGCGTGTCTATGAGCTTCATGGCTCAGTGCTTCGCAATTACTGCAGAAAATGCGGTAAATTCTATGACGCTGAATTTATTTTAAACAGTAAGGGAGTACCGAAGTGCAGCTGCGAAGGAATTATCAAGCCGGACGTGGTACTGTATCAGGAGGGACTTGACAATGATACTGTAAATGGTTCTGTCGATGCCATTGCCGCTGCGGACCTGCTGATAGTCGGCGGAACGTCACTGAACGTTTATCCTGCCGCAGGACTTTTGCAGTACCGCAGCAAAGAATGCAGGGTCGTACTTATAAACAAATCTGTTACCCCGGCGGATTCCTACTGTGACCTTGCTTTCCATGACAGTCTCGGAAAAATATTCGGGGAAATTACAGTACCGTAAGACCGGGAGTAAGGAGAAGAAAATGAAAGCTGTTGTTCAGAGAGTGACTCATGCGTCGGTAAAGGTTGACGGCAGGATCACCGGAGAGATACACAATGGTCTTCTGGTTCTGCTGGGAGTGGGACAGAATGACTGTGAAGCGGACGCTGAAAGGCTTGCGGAAAAAATAGCAAAGCTTCGTATTTTTTCCGATGAGAACGATAAAATAAATCTCTCGGTAAATGACACAGGCGGTTCGCTGCTTGTGGTTTCCCAGTTTACCCTTTATGCTGACTGCCGCAAGGGCAATCGTCCGAATTTTATGAATGCAGGGAAACCGGATAAAGCTGAAAGGCTGTATGAATACTTTTCGGAGTATTGCAAAAAACTTGTCCCTGTGGTTGAAAAAGGAATCTTCGGTGCAGATATGAAGGTGGAACTTTTAAATGACGGACCCTTTACGGTAGTGCTTGAAGATATCTGATAAATTCCCTTTTTCCGGCAATAATATATATACATATTATTGCCGGAGGGATATGTATGCAGAAAAGACTAATCGGAGTTGCGGTGACCTTCGCCGTGCTTTTTTCAATATTGTATATGCGGATATACGTTATCGTCTGTGATGAAAAATATACGCAGGCGGCTGCCGGACAGAGTGTGTGCAGAGTGGAAGTGGGAAGCGTTGACGCCAATATCTATGACAGGAATTTTTTAAGCTTTGTAAATAATGATACGGCGTATTATGCTGCCATAAATCCTACGGCAGAGGCGGCAGCAGAAATTCTCCCCCATGTTACAGATACTGACGAGTATTATTCCCAGCTTGTATATGGCAGTCCCTTTTCCTGCCAGGTGGACAGTAATGAGTTTGAAAGCAGCGACATAACTGTTTTTGAGATCCCGGAAAGATACGGGGAAAATCAGCTTGCCCCTCATGTTATCGGGTATGTCTGCGACGGAACAGGCGTGACCGGTATAGAGTCCGCTTACGATGAATTTCTCCGCTCCCGCAGCAAAAGCTATACTGTTACCTATGGCATTGACGGACAGGGAAGTGTACTTCAGGGGATAGAGGAAACTGTTACGCCGTATTCCGAAATGAAAGCCGGAGTCGTCCTGACCCTTGATAAATATATTCAGGCAATATGCGAGCTTGCAGGAAGCAAAATGGAAAAAGGGGCAGTGGTAGTCATGGACATCCGCTCCGGGGATATTCTCGGAATGGCAAGTTTTCCGTCGTTCAGTGCGGACAATCTGGGTGAGGCACTGGAAAATGAAGATTCACCCCTTATAAACCGCTGTCTTTACTCCTATAATGTCGGCTCAATTTTCAAGCTTGTAACGGCTCTCGCAGCCTTTGAACAGGGAATTGACGAGAGCTTTTCCTACAGCTGCACCGGCAGTGAAACGATAGGGGATCAGGTTTTTATGTGTCATGACCACAGCGGACATGGTTCTCAGGATATGGCTGAGGCAATGAAAAATTCCTGCAACACATACTTTATAAAGCTTTCGGAAAGGCTTGATACAGGGCTTTTTTATAAGACCGCACAGCGGCTTGGATTCGGGGTTCCGGTCTCTCTGGCGCTGGGTATAAATTCATCGGGGGGCAATCTGCCGACAGGAGAAGAGCTTGAAATACCGGCCGAAAAGGCAAATTTCTCATTCGGTCAGGGAAAGCTTCTTGCGACCCCTTTGCAGATATGCGCCATGACGGCAGCCATTGCAAATGAGGGAAAGCTCTATGTCCCAAGGCTTGTAAAGGGAACTACCGAGGACGGGGAGAATATAACCCGTGAGGAGGAAATCAAGTATACTCAGGTGTTTGACCGTGACACCGCATTCCGGTTGCAGGATCTGATGATAGGGGCAGTAAACGGAAATCCGGAGTCCAATGCAAGACCTGGAAATACCCGTGCGGCAGGGAAGACCTCAACTGCACAGACCGGACTTTTTGATGAAAACGGCGAGGAGATATGCCACGGCTGGATAACAGGTTTTTTCCCTCTCAGTCAGCCTGAATATGCTGTGACTGTTCTCTGTGAGGGCGGAGGATACGGCAATGAATGTGCGGCGCCGGTATTTAAAGAGATCGCAGAGAGGATAACGGATATATATCCGGATAAGTAAACACAGTGATATTTACGCCAATTGAATCACCCGACAGGTTTATGTATAAACGTGTAAAAAACTGTTGACACAGCCTGAAATTTCTGATATAATGTATAAGGAATAATGTTTTTAAGCTGTGACAGGAATAATTGCAGTCGGTCATTCCACAGAGAGGAAGTGTAACGGTGAAAGCTTTCGTCTGACCTGCAAGTGCTACCCTTGAGCTTTCTGCCGAAAGGCAGACGTATTTTCTGCGTTAAGGGATGATGAGGAAAGCGTATGCGTATATGCTTTTGAATTTGGGTGGTACCACGAGCCTTTCGTCCCATTTTTCCGGACGGAGGCTTTTATTTATTTTACAGCTCTTTTCATTCAAATTTAACTAAAGGAGATATTTTAACTATGAAATGGCGTGGAGTCAATGAACTGAGAGAACTGTATCTCTCATTTTTTGAAAGCAAAAATCATACAAGAATGGCAAGTGCTTCTCTTATACCTCAGGGGGACAACAGCCTTCTGCTGATAAATTCGGGTATGGCACCGCTGAAGAAATTCTTTCTCGGTCAGGCTGTACCGCCCAACAAAAGGGTCACAACATGTCAGAAATGTATCAGAACCCCTGACATTGAACGTGTAGGCAAGACAGCCCGTCACGGCACATACTTTGAAATGCTGGGCAACTTTTCCTTCGGGGATTATTTCAAGAGTGAGGCTATCGAATGGGCATGGGAATTTCTTACAAAGACCCTTGAGATCCCGGCTGACAGGCTCTGGATCACCGTTTTTGAAAGCGACGATGAAGCAGAAGAAATCTGGATGAACAAGATCGGTATCCCAAAGGAGAGGATCATCCGTCTTGGCAAGGAGGATAACTTCTGGGAACACGGCTCCGGACCATGCGGACCATGCTCTGAGATACACTTTGACAGAGGTGAGGAATACGGTCCTTTTGAAAGCTTTGAGCAGGCAAGCGAATGCGACAGGATCATAGAGATCTGGAACCTGGTGTTCAGTCAGTTTGACAGCGACGGAAACGGTCACTATGAGGAAATGAAAAATAAAAATATCGATACCGGCATGGGTCTTGAAAGACTTGCCTGTGCAATGCAGGGTGTTGATAATCTTTTTGAAGTGGATACTGTAAAAAATATCATGAACAGGATCAGCGAAATTGCCGGCGTAAAATACAAGGAAGACGAGAAAACTGATGTTTCCCTCCGTGTTATTACCGACCATATCAGAAGCACCACATTTATGGTGGGGGACGGTATTACCCCTGCAAACGAGGGAAGAGGATATGTACTCAAGAGACTTTTAAGACGTGCTGCAAGACACGGCAAGATGCTGGGAATAAATGAACCGTTCCTTTACAAGGTATGTGATACTGTAATTGAAGAAAACAAGGGCGCATATCCGGAGCTTGAGGAAAAGAGAGAGCTTATCAAGAAGATAATCAAGCATGAGGAGGAAAGCTTTGCCAAGACCATTGACAAGGGAACAGAGCTGTTAAACCAGTTTATTGACAGGATCGATACCGACGATCTCGAAAAAGTCCTTTCCGGAGATGACGCATTCAAGCTCAGCGATACATACGGTTTCCCACTTGATCTTACAAAGGAGATCGCCGGCGAAAAGGGAATTGCCGTTGACGAAAAGCGCTTTGCTGAATGCATGGAGGAACAGAAGCAGATGGCAAGAAGCGACAGGGCTTCAAAGGTAAAGACATCCTGGAGCGATGACAGCAGTGCTGCAATTGACGCACCGGCAACTGAATTCAAAGGCTACGTGAACTTTGCCTGCGATGCTGTTGTTGCCGCTGTATTTTCAGACGGCAGTCCGGCGGAGAGTATTTCAGAGGGTCAGGAGGGTATCATTGTTCTTGACCAGACTCCTTTCTATGCAGAAAGCGGCGGACAGGAAGCAGATACAGGTGTTATCAGGGCAGAAAATGCTGAATTTGAGGTATATACAGTAAAGAAAACTGAAAACGGTCATTTCCTCCATTTCGGTACTGTTTCAAAGGGCAGCTTTGCAAAGAATGATAAAGTCTCAGCTGAGATCGATAAGTTCAAGAGAATGTCAACAATGAGAAATCATACTTCTGCCCATCTTCTCCAGATGGCTCTGCGTAGAGTCCTCGGCGAGCATGTCCATCAGGCAGGTCAGCTTGTCAACGCCGACAGGTGCAGATTTGACTTTTCACACTTCAGTGCCATGACTGCACAGGAGATAGCAGAGGTGGAAAAGATTGTCAATGATGAGATCTTAAACGCTGTTGAGGTGGTCACAAAGGAGCTTCCTATCGATGAGGCGAGAAAGCTTGGGGCAATGGCGCTGTTTGGCGAGAAATACGGCGATATTGTAAGGGTTGTTGACATAGGCGGAGATTCTATTGAATTCTGCGGAGGTACTCACGTAAAGAACACCTCGAATATCGGTCTTTTCAGAATTGTTTCTGAAAACTCTGTTGCGTCCGGTGTCAGAAGGATCGAAGCAGTAACAGGTATCGGCGTTCTCAGGTTTATGAACGAAATGAGAAAGAATATAACCGATGCCGCTGATATTTTAAAGCTTGCAAACCCTGTAAAGCTTGCTGAAAGATGCAAGGCTCTTACGGAGGAAGTAAGGGAAAAGGACAAGCAGATACAGGAGCTTTCAAAGCAGCTTGCCGGAAACCGTCTGGGAGAAATGTTCAAGGATGCCAAGGAGATAAACGGAGTCAAGGTCATATCTGCACTTCTCAACGGCACTAAGCCGGATATGCTAAGGCAGCTGGGGGACAATGTCAGGGAACAGACAAGCGATGTTATAGCAGTATTTGCAGGTGTTTTTGAAGATAAGGGAACACTTTTCTGCGTATGCGGAAAGAATGCTGTTGCAAAGGGCGCCCATGCTGGAAAGATCGTTCAGAGGATCGCAGCCATTACAGGCGGAAAGGGCGGCGGACGTCCTGACAGCGCTATGGCTGGTATCGGAAAAAATTATATGATAGATGAAGCTCTTAATTCACTTGAGAGCATTGCCGGAGAATTTTTAAAGTAATATAATGCTGCCGGATCGCCTGCGGTTCCTAAAAGGCATGCCGCAGGCAGGGCGGCGGAAAGCGAGGATATTATGGATTGCTTATTCTGTAAAATTATTGCGGGGGAAGTTCCCAGCACCAAGGTGTACGAGGATGAAATGGTGTACGCTTTTAAGGATATCGAACCGATAGCACCAGTGCATTACCTTATAATCCCTAAGGAGCATATTTCCGGGGCAAGTGAGGTCACTCCGGAAAATTCAAAGTATGTGGCTCATATTTTTGAGGTTGCTGCTCAGATTGCTAAAAATGAAGGCTTTGCAGAGGGATTCAGGATAATAACAAACTGCGGCGAGGATGCCGGACAGAGCGTTCATCATCTCCATTTTCACCTCCTTGCAGGAAGAAAAATGGGATGGGGCTGCGACAAGGCTTTATAATCAGGGAGATGTGACGTATGAATACATATACACTTAAAGTTGCCGGACTTACAAGGGAACTTCCGATATGTCCGATCAGCGACAAGGTCGATATTGCAGCCTTTATTATGTTTTCTGATGTGGAGCTTACGGTTGCATGTGCCAGGGAGCTTCTTAAAAAGCTGCCGGAATTTGATGTTATACTTACTGCCGAGTGCAAGGGTATTCCTTTAGGATATGAGCTTGCAAAGCAGAGCGGAAAAAATTATATAGTAGCAAGAAAATCAGTCAAGCTTTATATGACAGACCCGATATCCGTCGAGGTAAAGTCCATCACCACTTCTGCTGTGCAGACTCTGTATCTTTCGCAGGAGGACGCAGCCGCTCTGAACGGAAAGAGGGTTCTTATTGCCGATGATGTAATAAGCACAGGGGAGTCACTGAACGCCCTTGTTGAACTGGTTTCAAAGGCAGGGGGAAATATTGCCGCAAAGTCGGCAGTTCTCGCCGAAGGGGACGCAGCGGACAGAGATGATATAATCTTTCTGGAGAAGCTTCCGCTTCTGTTTAAATAATATTGAAACGCAAAATTGTATATGCCGCAGCAGCGTGGGGTGCAGGTCTTGCGCTTGCCTCCTTCCTGCCGCCGGCATATGATTTTATAATAATTCCTGCCGCCCTGCTGCTGTTGCCTCTGATGAAATTTCTTTTCAGATTCCGCATCCGTGAAATAGTAACGGTGCTGTCGGTATTTGCTGTTGCTGCCGGAGTTTACCGGTGCTATGATATTTTCTGCTACCGGGATATAGCGGAGCTGAGTGGAGAGGAAGTCACATTTTCCGGGAAAATACTTGAAATGAATGAGTATTCCGGTGACAAGACCTCCTATCTTGCAAAGGGAAAAATAAACGGCGAAACACAGGTTAAAATGACAGTTTATGCTGACGCATACAACTGCCGGATAAATGATTATCTGACCTTTACGGGAACCGTTAAGACATTTGAAAACAGCTATCTTTTTAACAGCCTTGATTATAACAAATCGAGGGGAGTATTCCTTACTTCTGATAAAATAACCTCTTTTGAAATTTCTGAAAACAATGAGTTTTCACTGACGAGAACTCTGAGCAGCTTCCGGGAGCAGGTCACTGATTTTGTCATACGGAATCTTCCGGAGGAAGAAAGTGCAATGCTCTGTGCCATGCTGTTTGGCGACAAGTCCGGATTGTCATCAGATGACAAGACCATGTTTTACCGCACCGGTATCGGACATGTTATGGCGGTTTCGGGACTGCACCTTGTACTTTTCTGTGGAATCTTTTCATTTATATTCAAAAAGCTGAGGCTGGGAAAAATAAAGAGCTTTGTACTCCTTGAATGTATAATGATACTGTTTGCCGTGTGCAGCGGTCTTTCACAGTCGGTCATACGTGCAGCACTTATGCTTACTCTTGTATATGCGGCTCCCCTGTTTTTCAGAAAGGCGGATACGCTTAATTCTATCGGGGCAGCGTTTATTATCCTTACTGTATCATGCCCCTTTATGATAAGAAATCCCTCACTTATACTGTCTGTATGCGGAACCTTCAGTGCAGGAGTCTTTGCACCATATATGACAGAAAAACTCAAAGAGGACACATTTTTGCAAAGGCGTCTTAAAAACGCCGTTTATATGTTCTTTGTCTCTCTAGGGGTATTTCCGGCATCAGTTATATTCTTCGGGGAAAGCTCACTGCTCTCGCCGATAGCAAATATTTTCCTGACTCCGCTGTGTATGGCGGCTCTTCTGCCGGCACTTATTGCTTCTCTTGTCATATTCTTAAATCCGGTTTTCCTTATAAAGCTTTCGGGAATAATATGCAAGCTTGTTATGGTATGTGTAAGGTTTACCGGAAGGCTGAAATTTTCGGGAATGAATTTCGGGACTGAAATGAAAATAGCCGCCGGGGCAGCTGTCATTATATGCATCGTGGTATACCTGACGCTCAGAAGCCGTAAGTGGGAACTTGTTTCCGCTGCAGCATGCACAGCGTCCGCTATAGTATATCTTACGGCAGAAAGTATTTTTTCCGGCGGTGTTGAGATAGCTCTTATGGGAGATAACGGAGTCGACGTGATGGTGATTTCCGATGGTGACGATGCTCAGGTCATCGACATTTCCGGACATAAAAACAACTGCCGCTATGCAGTAAAATATCTTCAGGAAAATAATATAGACCATGTAAACGGAATTATTATAAAATCAAACCCTTACCAGGCTATGTCTGTCTATAACAGCGGCATGGGACTGACTGATGCAGACGAGGTTATCCTTGCTTCAGATGTTCATGTCCGGGATGATACTGAAATATGCGGCAATACTCCCGTATTTTCCGATTTCAGTAATCTGGAAATAAATGTCGGGGAGACGGTCATAAATATAAATGATACGAGGATCTCGGCAGAATACGGTGACTTTGAATTTGTGTGCGACAGCAGCTGCAATGACAGCAAAACCGATGTCTATGCCGAATATGACAATATATTTGATCCGCCGCTGTGCTCGGTGGTCATAGTGCCGGAATACGAAAATATATGTAACGATGAAAATGTGGTCACAGACAGGAATGTGCTTGTTAAGGCTGATAAAAGCGGCAGCTTTTCACTGGGAGGACTTTAAAAATGCCTGAAATAAATTCAACTGAGCTTCTGAAAAAAATAAAATCCGGCGATCTTTCCAATGTCTATTACATTTACGGAAAGGATGTACAGACTGTTGAAAACGCTGCTGCTGCTGTTATGAAAAAATGTCTTGGAAAGGACTGGAAAAATGATTACAGCAGGGTGGACGGAAAAAATATTGATATAAATGCTCTTTCGGATATGCTTGAGATCTGCCCTATGTTTGCTGAACGCAGCGGAGTGCTTGTAAACGACCTTAATGCCGAGGAGCTGACGGCAGACAAGCTGTCGCAGCTTATTGACGCCATTGAAAATATTCCGGATTTCACTGTGCTTGTTTTTGACATTACCGGTTTTGACGTGAAAAACGGGAAGAAATACTTTTCCGGAAAAAATAAAAAGCTTGCGGACTGCATTGCAAAGCATGGGGTCGTGTGCGAATGCGGACTTAAAACCATGTCCGCTGCGGTAAAGACGATATGCGACAAGGCAGCAAAAAGAGGCTGTGAAATATCCGGAAAGAATGCCCAGAGACTTGCGGAATACTGTCTTATGGACTCAATGCAGATATCCAATGAGCTTGAAAAGCTCTGTGCCTACAGAGAAAATCAGGAAATAAGGCAGGAGGATATTGAGGCTCTCGTTCCGGGGCAGATAGAAACGGATTCATTCAAGCTTGCAAAGGCTGTTGTTTCAGCAAATTCGTCGCAGGCGTTTTATCTGCTGGACGATCTTCTGAACAAAAGGAATGAACCGATAGCCGTTCTTTCAGCAATATCCATGTCCTTCCTGGACCTGTACCGTGCAAGGGCAGCCATGACGGTAAACAAACGGGCAGCGGATGTTACCGAGGATTTTAAATACAAGGGCAGGGAATTTGCGGTCAATAATGCATTCAGGGACTGCCGCAGGATCTCCCTTGAAAATCTTCGCCGGTGTATCTGCATTTTAAGGGATACCGACCGGAAGCTGAAACGTTCCTCCGGTTCGCACAGGATCATTCTTGAAAAGGCTCTGACTCAGATGCTTATGGCGGCGAGAGGGTAGGATGAATGGAGATTATAAATGATAAAGCTTAAACAGGCGGTGATCGTTGAGGGAAAGTATGACAAAATAAAGCTTTCCTCTATCATTGACGCCGTTATTATTGTAACAAACGGCTTCGGGATATTTAAAGACAAGGAAAAGCTTGCACTGATAAGGTTTTACGCCGAAAGTACGGGTATAATTATTCTTACCGATTCTGACAGGGCAGGCTTTGTTATAAGAAATCATATAAAAGGCGCCGTAAAAAACGGCATAATAAAAAATGTCTACATACCTGAAATACTGGGTAAGGAAAAGCGAAAGCAGAAACCCTCAGCCGAGGGAAAGCTCGGCGTTGAGGGAATGAACGAGAAAATAATACTTGAAGCATTTGAAAAAGCCGGTATTACATCGGATGAAAGCGAAAGGAAAAGCGGCGGTATTATCACCAAAACTGACCTGTATATGCTGGGACTTTCAGGAGGAAAGGACAGCAGTATCATGAGAAAGCGGCTTCTTGAGCATATGAAGCTTCCGTCACTTCTTTCAGCAAATTCAATGCTTGAGGTTTTAAATACAGTTACAGATATTCAAACGCTGAAAAAAATAATGAATGAAGAAATAAAGACAGGGGGTTAACGGATGGTCTTTTCAAGTATAATGTTCCTTTATTTTTTTCTTCCCTGTGTGCTGCTGGTGTACTATGTTTCCCCGAAAAAAGTCAAAAATATAATTTTGCTTCTGTCGGGACTGTTCTTTTATGCATGGGGAGAACCGGTGTATGTATTCCTTATGCTGCTCACAACCTTTGTGGATTACTGTGCAGGGCGTATTATCGATAAATATGACCTGTATCCGAGAATGCGCAGGGCGGCTCTGATAGGTTCACTGGTAATCAATCTGGGAATACTCTTCGTGTTCAAATACAGCGGATTTGTCGCAGGAATTTTCGGAATAGATATTGACGCACTTCCGCTGCCGGTGGGTATTTCATTCTATACATTCCAGAGCATGTCCTATACTATTGACATGTACCTGAGAAAAATAAAGGTACAGAAAAGCTTTATAAACTATGCGGCTTATGTTACCCTTTTTCCTCAGATAGTTGCCGGACCTATTGTAAGATACGAGGATGTCCAGAATGAAATAGACAACCGCAGGATAAATGGGGTGCTTATAGGCGAGGGCGTTGGTATTTTCATAAAGGGTCTTGTGAAAAAAGTTTTTCTTGCAAACAATATCGGTATGCTCTGGACGGAAATAAAAGCCATGGATTATTCGGAGCTTTCAGTGGTTACGGCGTGGCTCGGCATTCTTGCATTTACATTCCAGATCTATTATGACTTTTCCGGATATTCGGATATGGCTGTGGGACTTGGAAAAATGCTGGGCTTCAACTTTCCCGAAAACTTTCGTCATCCTTATGTGTCAAGGAGTATTTCAGAGTTCTGGAGAAGGTGGCATATTACCCTCGGTTCCTGGTTCAGATCCTATGTCTACATACCCCTCGGGGGTAACCGAAAGGGCAAATTCAAAACGCTGCGCAATCTGCTGATAGTCTGGGGACTTACAGGTCTGTGGCACGGCGCAAGCTGGAACTTTATACTGTGGGGACTTTATTTCGGACTTATAATTATTATAGAAAGAGTTTTTCTTGGAAAATATCTTGAAAAGCTCAGACCGTCGGTCAGCATTGCATATACATTCATCCTTGTTATATTCGGCTGGGTACTGTTCGATACAAACACACTGTCGGATGCAGTCGGCTATTTCAGTGCAATGTTCGGAGGCGGCGCAGGCTTTATCGATTCACTTGCATTATTTGAGATCAAGAATTATCTCATACTGTTTGTGCTCTGCGCTCTGGGAAGTGCCGGATTTCTTGGAAAGCTCCTTAAAAGGCTTCACCGCAGTGCGGCTGCTTCAAAGCTTGTATACAATGCCACACCGTTTATTCAGGCGGCAATGCTGCTTATGTGTACGGCGTACCTTGTAGATGCAAGCTATAATCCGTTTTTGTATTTCAGGTTTTAAAAGGGAGGTCAGGATGCTATGATGCAAAGAAAGCAGAGGATCATCTCCGCAGTGGTATTTATCATTGTAATTCTTCTCGTGCCGCTGATATTTATTATTTCAAAGGAAAAAAGCTTTTCAGAGTCCGAAAACCGCAGCCTTGCAAAAAAACCTGAGCTGTCGCTGTCTGCACTATTTGATAAAAGCTATATGAGCGATATGGACAGTTATCTCTCCGACCAGTTTCCGGGAAGGATGGCGTGGGTAAAAACCAAAATGGCAATTGACCGTGTAACCGGCAGAGAAGTCATTAACGATATTTACCTCGGGGATAACATGCTTATTGAAAAGCTCCCTGAGCCGGACTATACGGAGGTAAACAGCTCTGTGCAGGCTGTAAACCAGTTTGCTGAGCATTATAAAACAAAGGTGTCGTTTCTTCTTGCACCTACCTCCGCAGGGATATATACTGACCGGCTTCCCGGCTGTGCACCTCAGCTGAACCAGCGGGAATTTATTGAGGAAACAGTTAAAAATCTCGATGACAGTATCTCAGTCATCGACATATATGATACAATGCTCTCGGAAAAGGAAAATTATATTTATTACCGTACAGATCACCACTGGACAAGCTACGGGGCGTACTGCGCTTACAGACAGGCGTCTTCACAGCTTGGATTTTCTCCTGTAGACTATGACAAATTTGATATAGAGCATGCCAGCAGTGATTTCCATGGAACATTCTATAACAAGTGTTTCTACAACGGCGTTGATGAGGATATTATAGATATTTATTCCTATGAAAACGGCAGTCATGTTACGGAAGTGAAAATGAACGACGGAACAGCAGAAAGCGTCTCAGACAGCATTTATTTCAGAGACTATCTGGATGGGAACGATAAATACTGTGTATTCTTAGGGGAAAACAGAGCCTATACAAATATCAGAACCGATTCTCTGAACAAGAAAAAGATACTTGTTATCAAGGATTCCTATGCTAATTCCTTTGTTCCTTTTCTCGTAAACCATTATTCGGAGATAGCCGTTGTGGATCTGAGATATGTAAAAACATCCCTTTCGGAATATGTAAATCCCGATGATTATGACCAGACATTATTTTTATATAATGCCTCGACATTTTCTACTGAAAAGAATATCAAGATGGCAGGATTTTTCCAGTAATGCTGTAAGGAAAAGAGAAGGCAGAAATCTACCCTTGAAAAGATACTGTAAGATAATTTATGGGACAATGTCATTTCAATGTAATAAATCCTATTATATTTTCATAAGGTTTAATTAGATAAAATCGCATACGGCGGTAAACCGGAAAAAATGAGGTGTGTTTATGGAAAAAACGTTGAAAAAAATTATAGGCAGGGCAGTATGTGTGACCTGCGCACTGGCTGTTGCAGGAGGCGCTTCCTTTTACCTTATGAAAAAAACACAGGATAAAACGATCGCAACAATGGGAGAGGTTTCAAAAAATACGCCTGTTATTGTCCTGGATGCAGGACATGGCGGATGTTCTTAAACATAGTTTTGAAATAATAAAAAAAGTAATGGCACGACCAGTAAACATCGTGCCATTTTTAGAACCTGTCCACATAGGAAATGTATACGGATTTTCAAGCATAATTTTGTTGCTTACAAGGCAAAAATGCGCAGGCATACTTGACGTATGGCAAGCATTTTTAACGCTGTAATCGAAAAAATTTGCCGAAAAGACGTGTGCAGATGCCTATGTGGACAGGTTCTTATATCTTCCAGTGAATCAGTATTTCTCTTTCGCCCGTATCGCCGACTTCGCCTATCTCGATATAGTCGATAAATTCATCAGCAATGGTTCTGTCAAGCTTTGTGAAATGGGTATATTTTTCAATGACTGCACGTTGGTTTTCTGCGTTTATCTTTTTGGCTGAGAGAGTTTCCAGCTGATTTGTCAGGTTCTCGATACGCTGTGAAATATCCTGCTCCTCTGCAAACAAAACATCACGGAACATGGAATATTCCTTATCCGAAATCAGACCGTCCAGTCTGTCCTTGTACATTTTGGTGAGCCTTGCTTTGGCGGCTGTCTGCTGTGATTTCAGCTTATCAATCTGGGTTTCCTGTGCTGTAATTTGTTCTGTGTGAAAGTCGGTCAGCCTGATTTCATCGGTCTGACAGTACTGCTCAACAATTAAGTTCAGCTCTTCGATAATTTTTTCTTCCAGTGCCTTTCCGCTTATGGTTTTAACATTGGGACAGTTCATTGCTCCTGTCTTGTATGTGGCACACTGCAGACCGTAATACTGAATGGTCTTCGCCTTGTTATAATAAACATTGCGTTTCATAGGACGACCGCACACCGCACATCTGACTTTCCCCGACAGCGGTGAAAGCTCCTGTGAACTGCGGCTTGAACGGGTACGGCTGTTCAGACGTTCCTGGGTACGTTCCCATGTATCACGGTCAATAATCGCATCATGGGTGTCGGGAATTTTAACCCATTCATCCTTTGCCACTTTCTTTCGCTTTTTGTTCTTGTAGCTGATGTGATGAGATTTTCCCTGTACCAGTGTGCCAGTATACATTTCATTGCGTAGTATTGCCGCAATTGTGGATTGCGTCCACAGCCCCTTTGCGTTGCTTGTATCGGCATTGCTGTTAACGTACTTTGAACCTGTCTGCCGTTTGTATGCAGAAGGACTTAGAATCCCACGGCTGTTCAGCCCCTGTACAATTTTACGATAGCCGTTTCCCTGAGTGTACATATCAAAAATCAGCCGTACATTGGGAGCGGTTTCTTCATCAATAATCAGATGATGCATGTCATTCGGGTCAATTGCATAGCCGTAGGGAGCAAATGAACCGATAAACTGTCCCTGCTCTCTCTTATATGTAAGTGTACGGCGGATTTTGGCGGATATATCCTTGACATACATTTCGTTGTAAGCACTTGTGAAAAGCCGCATCGTGCCGTACATTTCGCTGTCTGAGTCGGCATTATCCGCAACACCGATAAAACGGATTCCCCATTCCAGGAACTTGTCATTGATGTACTGCTCAATGACCACCGTATCACGGGAAAAACGTGACTGGTCCTTGCAAAGAACGATATTGATTTTGCCAGTTTCACAGTCATGGAGCAGGCGGTTGAATGCGGGACGTGTGCGGTCAATGCCGCTGTATCCGTCATCGCAGTAGATGTCATAAATTTCCCAGTCACGCTCATGGCAGTAGTCACGCAGCATGGCTTTCTGATTCTGTATGCTCTGGCTGTCATCGGTTTTCAGCTTGTTTTTGTCCTCAATGGATAAACGGCAGTAGATTCCGACTTTCGGCATTGACCACACCTCCCTTCACCTGAGGACATCTCTGAAAATCTTTGCCGCACATCTGCACGAAGTCTTCACGTCATCTTTGCAATTCAAAAATCCTTGAAATACGGCAGTATTCCTGCGGCTTTTTGAATCGAAATCTGCCGCAAATCTTTCGTACATCTGTACGACATAAATTTTTAGAGATGCCCTCTGTTTTATTCCGTCAGCTTGCTTTTTTCAGCTGAACATTTATCAGCTTTTCCACTTTCATCGTGACGATTTTTTTAAGCTCCTCCACGCTTATGTTTTTAAACGTGTTTTGCGTATGTAACTTTTCTTTCATGTCAGAACCTCCCTTCTATTGAATGATATGTGATTTGCTTTTTAGTTATTACATTCGGTAAAGGACGGTGTGAATCTATTATTTATTATGATGCAATTATTAAAAAGCCTGTTGTCAACCGCATTGGCTACCAGCAGTTATAGATACAGCTTGATTACATAAAAAACTTAAAAGCAAATGAGCCGGAAAAGTCTCATGCTCATGTACGTAAAGTATTGGAACTTTACGGCAAACCTACTGACAATGTTTATAGATTATGACAATACAAAGGATGATGGAGGATAATATCATGAGAAGTGAATCAGAAAAGAAGTCCATTGTGAAGAGCATTAAGCTCTCTCAATTACAGTTACAGCATATAGAGGAGCAGGCGGATAGAAAGGGTATGAGGTTGAGCGAGTATATGCAATACAGACATAAAAATATAACCCGTGAAGAGTAATTCTCCACGGGTTATATCTGTAATTTAATTGATAAACAAATATGCAGATGTCATTTATTTCCAATGACTGAGTTTCGGTACTACTGCCTCCATGTGCGCCCTGACCTGTTCCGCAGGCCAATTCTCATTTGCCATATGCTCTACACAAAAATCGATTAGTTCTTCTTTACTGGAATACTTGAACTCGCCATCTGTGTAGCACCACTTACAATATTCTTCATTGAAATCACCACTTGGCTCTTTGCTGATTGTGGAATCATCAAGCGGCATTCCACAGCACTGACATATCAGTTGCCTGGGCTGACCTAAGAGTGTATTGATTGAAACGTCAAATACTCTGGATAACAGCTTTAGTGTATCTGTATTAGGTACAGTTTCGCCATTTTCCCAACGGGATACAGCCTGTCTTGTAACCATTATTTTTTGTGCAAGTTCTTCCTGAGATAATCCGTTTTTTGTGCGGAGTTCTAAAATAATATCCTTTGTCTCCATGATTTTCACCTCCATAAGACAAGTATATCATTCTTTTGTTTATATGGCAAGCAACCCGTTGTTGCTAAAATTCATATAATTGAATTGCCAATCCATTTGTCAGGAAATTTCATCTGCACATCTGTGTGAAACCAGTGCTCGCCATCTTCGCAGGTCAGTTGAAGAAATTATTTTCTAAACACTGATTAGAAGCCTGATTTATGCAATAATTTTTCCACATCTGCAGCTTTCAGCACCTTACCCATAGATAGAACTTTTTCATTTACTACAATGGCAGGCATACTCATTACACCATAAGCCATTACTTTCTGCATATCGGTGATATACTCCACTTCCACAGACAAGCCCATTGCTTTCACTGCTTCTTTCGCATTCTCATATTGCTGGTGACAGGATTTACAGCCTGCGCCTAAGACTTTTATGCAGCAAATACCGTCTTTTGCTTCAGAGCAGCAATCATTTGCGATTTCGTTGACTTTACTTGTTGGACAACCGCAGTTGCAAGCACAAGCGTGACCCTTTTTTTCTTCTTTCTTTTTCTTAGCAAAATTAAATAGTGACATAGTATTATCCTCCGTTTTTTATATAATCATTGGCTGTACCAGATTGAATAGGCAGCCAACTATAATTATTCCTATCGTGCAAATCGCAATGAAGATACCCAGCAGCTTCGGTTTTACTGCTTTTCTGAGCATAATCATTGACGGCAGAGAAAGTGTAGTAACAGCCATCATAAAAGACAGTACCACTCCAAGCAATGCACCTTTTGCAAGTAAAGCCTCCGCAATTGGGATAGTACCGAATATATCAGCATACATGGGAATACCTGCAATCGTTGCAAAAATTACACCAAACGGATTATTGTCACCGAGAATTTTTACAATAAATTCTTCTGGTATCCAGTTGTGAATGATTGCCCCGATGCCAACACCTATCAGAACATAAGGGAATACTTTTTTGGCTGTTCCCCATACTTGCTCAGCAGCGTATTTTGCACGGTCTTTGAAATGCAGTTCTTCCTGTGGAACATCAATTGCTTTTCCGTTTCTGATAAAATCCTCTACCTGATTTTCAAGGTGCAGCTTTTCAATAAGCGTACCGCCTGCAACCGCAATCACAAGCCCGACAATAACATATATTACAGCGACCTTCCAACCGAAAATACTCATAAGCAATACAAGTGAACCCAGGTCTACCATAGGAGATGAAATAAGAAATGAGAATGTCACACCAAGAGGCAAGCCTGCACTTGTAAAGCCGATAAAAAGAGGAATTGACGAACATGAACAGAACGGTGTTACAGTACCCAGCAGTGCGGCAATACAGTTTGCGCCGATACCGTGAAAACGCCCAAGTATCTTCTTTGTGCGTTCGGGCGGAAAATAGCTTTGAATATACGAGATAATGAAAATAAGTATACCGAGCAGCACCATAATTTTAATCATGTCATAAATGAAAAATTGTATGCTTCCTCCGATTTTTTCGCTTGTGTCAAGTCCAAGGGAATTCAGAATTGTGCCAATCAGCCGATTCAGCCATGCCATGCCAAGGATTTCATTCTGAAAGAAATCCCAGGTTGATTTAATGATTTCCATACAAATAGTTCCTTTCAATACATATATCTAAATACATCTATTTGTCATTTTTAAATCAAACCGTGCAGAACACGGTTTTTTATTCATATTCAGCCAAAACACTTTCAAGTATTTCTACTGCACTTTTCACCATTTTCGGACAAACATCAGTAAACAGTTCTTTTTCTTTGATACAAGCCATTTCATCGGGATTTGTCAAATCGTAGCCCAGTAAATCACGACATACAACAGAGCCGTTCGCTTCCTTGAATCGATTTGTGTAGTCAACGGCTATCTGATAGGCACGGGATTTTTGTTCATTGTCAGCAGCATTATAGTGACCATATTTCAGTCCCAATACAAGCAATGCACCCGAAACTGCACCACAGATTTCACCGTTTCTTGCTCCTCCGCCGAATGATGTTCCAAGCTTCAGCGCAAGTTCCTCATCAATACCGAAATCTGTTGCAAAAGCTGTAAATACCGCTTGTGAGCAATTGAAGTTATTTGAAAAAAGCGACAAAGCCTTATCTGTTTTACTCATTACAATTTCCCC
>JBJEQU010000008.1:0-7436 GCA_051881935.1 Porcipelethomonas sp.
CACGACCTCTAGCGTGACAGGCTAGCGTTCTAACCAACTGAACTACCAGGCCAAAATGGTGGGAACAATAGGGCTCGAACCTATGACCCTCTGCTTGTAAGGCAGATGCTCTCCCAGCTGAGCTATGCTCCCATTTTGGCTGACACAGGATTTTCCGAAGTGTTTTTCTGGTTTTTATCACTCATCCCGTGCAACATGATTAATTATACACTATCCCGATCGATTTGTCAAGGGTTTTTTGAAAAAAATTTCGAAAATTTTTCTATTTTTTTATCCCACGTATCTCAGACGGCGTAAATACGTATTTTTTGCCGCAGAAATGGCAGCAGACTTCTGTCTTTTCCTGCTCCTGTGCCAGATTTTCAAGCTCTTCCCTGCTCAGTCCCGAAAGAATACGAATAGTCCTCTCCCTCGAGCAGTCGCATTTATATGCCGGCTCATACTCATCCAGAATATTCGGATCAAGTCCTTCCAGAAGCATGAGGGCAATTTCCTCCGGAGTCTTTCCGCTGCGGAAAAGGTCAGTTACCGAAGTAATCTTGTTTACATTCTCCTCTATCTGAGAGACAGTCCCTTCATCAGCAAAAGGGAGAAGCTGTACTAAAAATCCTCCGGCACAGCTAACTGTAAGGTCGGGATTTACCAATACCCCCAGTCCGCAGGCTGTAGGCACCTGTTCACTGGAAACAAAATAATTTGCGATATCCTCCCCTATCTCCCCGGAAACTATCGGCACCATACCGCAGTACGGCTCTTTGAGTCCCAGGTCCTTTGCAACGGAAAGTGTTCCATTAGTTCCAACAGCTCCCCTGACATCAAGCTTGCCGATACTGTTCAGAGGGATTTCAACCACCGGATTCTGTACGTAGCTTTTGACATTGCCCATGCCGTCGGACACGGCAATAAGCATCCCGGCAGGGCCTCCCCCGTCGATTTTCACTGTAACGGAATCTTCCCTTCCTTTAAGTCCGTACCCCATCATTGATGCGGCTATGGTAAGCCTTCCCAGTGCGGCGGTAACGACAGCGCTGGTTTTATGGATTCTTTCGATTTCACCGACAATGTCAGTGGCATCCAGTGCCATTGAAACCACTGAAGAATCCTTTGAAATAGCTCTTTTTAAAACTCCCATGTTTTCTCTCCTTACACTATCTTAGCTGCTTTCCGGTCTGCGTACTGCAAAAACCATCCTGACGCTGTCCGGCATGAGCTGTTCAAAGCTGTCTCCGGCATAAATTCCAAGTACCTCAAATCCGATGTCTTTCAGTACATCCGAAACAGTTTCCGCAGAATAGGCTGTCTCGGTAAAATCCTCCGAATATCTTTCATAGCTTCCGTTTTCGTCCGGCACAAAAAAATCAAGACTTATGGAAACAGTACTGTTTTCACAGCTGTTCTGCCACACGCAGTAAACGTCCTCTGTTTCATAAACGAAAGTATTGTCCCCTAAAACCCGGCGGTGCTTATACTCTGTATTCATATCGAATATGAAAATACCGCCCTTTTCGGTAAAGCGATAGACTCCCTCGAAGGTTTTTCTGACTTCGTCAAGATCTTTCAGGTGGTTAAGACTGTCCAGTGCGCAGATGGTTATATCCACACAGCCGTACAGGTCAAGCTGGCCCATATCCTGACAGACATATTGTATGCTGCTTCCGGTCTCAGCTTTTTTATTCATGGCAGCACAGAGCATGTCCGGGGAGTTGTCCACCCCGATGACATCGTAACCCAGACTGTCAAAATATTCCGACAGCGTTCCCGTTCCGCATGCAAGATCCAGCAGTACGCCGTTTTTCTTTCCGCCGTGCTTTTCTATAAGCGAACTGAAATACTCTCCTCTGCGTCGGTAGTCCACATTCTCTGTAAGCTCATCATAAAACTCTGCAAATATACCGTAGCTGTTATTCATTGCTTTCTTCTTTCACGTCTTCTTTTTCTGAGTCCAGTCTGTCAAATACTATCTTGTAGCCGTCGCTCCCGTAGTTGAGTGAACGGTTTACACGGCTTATTGTGGCTGTACTTGCACCGGTAGTACCCACTATCTCGCTGTATACATGATGTTCATTGAGCATTCTGGCAACCTGAAAACGCTGTGAAAGTGCCTTCAGCTCAAGAGCTGTGCATAAATCGTCAAAAAAATCATAACATTCCTCTTTATTGCGAAGACAGAGAATAGCCTCAAAAAGATCATCCATTGCCTTGTCCTTTAATTTAGTGTTCATAGTCTGTCCCTCCGTTTTTATCCGGGCGCCGCAGCCCAATGCATGCGCCTCCTGCTACTATATATTTTAGCACATTACACCTTAAAAGTAAAGAAGAAAATTTTTATTCTCCTGAGTAAAAATTTCATAATTTGCATTTTATGTAAAAATATGCTATAATTCTTTTCAGTAAATATAAAAGACTGGTAAACAGGTATTTTACTGCCGGAGCATACCGGAAAGATACTTTTACCCGAAAGCAGAACCGGAGGTTAAAAATGAAAATCAGATCAAAAATTTTATCAGCATTTATTGCAGGGATGACAGTACTTACATCAGTTAGCGGCGGCGTTTACTGCGGCTCTGGCAATACATATATGACGGTAAGCGGAGCTGAAAGCAGTGTCAGAGGTGACGCAAACGGTGACGGTCAGATGAATATCCGTGACGCTGCCAACATAGCAAAGGCAATATCCCAGAGCAGCACCGGATCACTTCCGGAAACTGCGGACTTCAACGGTGACGGAACGGTCAATGTGAGGGACGCTGCGTCAATAGCAAATACTATGTCAATTAGAATATATTTGACTGATACCGCATTTTATGATGTCAATGATGATGGAAAAATTGATATGATTGAAGTGTATGATTTTAGCAAATCCTTCTACTATCGCAATTACTGGGGTCGTATGCGTATGCGTGTATACTACACCAATGGTTACATTAAAGATTATCACTCATATGATTATGCAGAAGGTATCAATTCTGTTTGCATTATATACGACAAAAACATTGACAAAATATATACCATTTTCGCTTTAAGGGGCGGCGGAGCAGTTTACCCCACATTCTATATTGAGAACGAAGAAATGAATATTCTTGTACAAGGCACTGCAGATTATTCCAATCCGTATTCGGCTGAATACGAGTATACCATAAACGGCGAAACTGCTTCCAAAGAAGAGTTTTTAAACTACATGAGAAATATAGAGATCATATATCCTCTTACTGATTATAATATCATTGAAGAAGGTATTAAAAATGTTGAAACATACTGGAATTAAGGCAGTACTGCAATAAACGGTTGACGCCTTTATAATTCATATTTTATTTGTTAGGATATATCAAATCAAGCCAGCATTACATTACGCAATGCTGGCTTGATATTTAAGGAAGGTTCTTTTGCCGAACTGCTGCCTATTCTGTTTTAACTAACCGATTGATTAAATCTGTGTTTCTTATACGGTCAGCCCAGACAATCCCCCCTGCATCACATTCTTATGTATGCAGGATGTACAAAAATATGTAAGCCGGCATCCGTGCAGTTGTGCACTTATATTTTTCCGGATGCTAAGCCCACAGCAATAGCCGCAGCATCTCTTACATTAACATTTCCGTCCTTGTTATAGTCAGATGTGTCCGGAAGCTCTGCGGCTTTATCGCCTGCAAGCTTTGACGCTATTTCAGCACAGTCACGAACATCTATATATTTATCGCTGTTAGCGTCACCTGCATAATCACGACCGATAAAATCAATGCTCACGCCAGATGACAGTAACGTTTCTGTCACTATAACAAGATTATCTCCGATATTTTCAAAGCTCCTCAGCTTTTCAACGATATTGAAATATTCAGTTCTGTCCTTGATACCTGAGATGCAAAGAAATTGATCATCATATTCAGAGTCTTTATTCATCATTGTAATTTCTGTATCTGCATCTATTTCAGAAAGATATGCAGTCAACTCCTCATCATCATTCAGCTTGTTCATGTATTCGTCAGGATTGTCACTGCCTATAATCAAAATCCGGCAATCATCCTTCTGAGTATGCATTATATTACCTTTTGAGCTTACGTCAATAACAAATACCTCTGCGTATTTAATTTCATCCATTTCAGAAAGCTCTTTTGCATACTCTGTTAATTCTGATACATCTCCGTCCACATGACATGAATATATACTATCTGAATTACGTGCATTATGTCCAAGTATCATTGAATTGAGTCCTGCCGAACCCCAGGTAGGATAATTTGAACATACAAAGTCATATTTTAAATCCAGAGCGCTTACATCCACATCATCTTCGGCTCTAAATACGATTCCGTTGCAAAACTCAGACAAATCAAATTCAATATATTCATCATTGAGATTACAGTTAAACGTATTATTTTTATCGCTGAAGCTAAAGTCATACTCTTTTGCCGCATCCTCTGCAAAAACAGTTGGAGCTGATAAAGCAAAAGTAGAAATCGATAATAAAATAATTAATGCTTTTTTTACTATTTTCATGAAAATCGCCTCCATAAACACAATACAGGCGGCATCTGAAACTCATGTTTCCCCAAAATACAGGGCATTACTCAGTTTTTGACTGCTGCAGTCTGCAAACTAATAGAATTTCAGAAGTCCTCCAAAGATATTCAATTATAAATTATCATTGTTGTATGCAAATGGCAATATTTCAGGTGTAATTCTTGTTACTGTGGTTGATCCACTGAACCATTCACCTGTAGTTGAATCGGTATATCCGTAAACTTTAGAAGTTATTCCTATAACAGTTTTATACGTCTGTACCTTTTCATCTGCATCTGTAGAACCTTGTACGCCAAATTCATATTGACAGTACAATGGACCACCACTTGTACCATAATATGCATGAGCTGATGTTATATAAACATCTTCTTCAACATTTTCAATCTTTCCCGATGATATTTTCTGATAATTACCCTTATATCCTAAGATATAAACATTATTTTTCTTAATCGCATTTTCTTTTACTCCGAGACCCAGGAAAACACTACCATATTGTGATAGATCTTCACTAACCGTTATTATTGCATAATCATTTCCATCAATTTCGTTATATGCGTCCTTAGGGAATGTTACAGTAAGCGGGGTTAGATTAACGGCAGTACTGGTATTCAATGGATTTGATTTTGCAATCCTCACAGTTGGTTTATCAATTTGTTTAGTGTCAAGATTTGTTACAACATGTGCCGCTGTCATAACTTCGTGATCTCCAATTATAAAGCCTGTTCCTGCACCAACTTGTACAAGTTGTTTTTCAAGTGGAGAATTTTCTCTATTATCTGGAAGGAAAGCGGCTCTAGTGTTTAAGCCATCATTATCTGAAACAGAAAGCTCGGGTAAATCATATTCTGTAAACTTCTTTGTAGAATATGTATACTTCATGTACGTTATATCGTTATTCGAAGCGTAAGCCTCATCATAATCGATAAAACTACCAAAAGTTGCTGCCATTATAGCCATACAGGTCATTGTACTTAAAATCACCTTTTCTATTTTCCTTAACATTTAAATCACCTCCACAATTATGCCTGACTATAGTAAACGCTTTTGCCAGTTATATAATACAATATGATTCTTGAATCAACTTCATCGGCTATTCCATTACCATTTACATCAAGGTATTCTGGATTTGACGCCTTGCACTGCCCCGAAAGTATTTTGTTTATGTACACTACATCTCTGACATTAACAGAATAATCCATATTAACATCATAATCCATGACATATTCATATGCCCCTACTGTCGCATATGTGCTACTAAACGTTGCAATTATTGTTATAAGCGTTGCGACAGTTTTCTTAAATGCCTTCATAACTAAAATCCTCTCCGCATACAAATTATATGCTTAACCATAGTTTTTATAACGCAGGCAAATAATACTACTTACCCGCATTATATTCGTACTTAATGCAGATTATGTACTGCATTACTTTCTGAGGTTCTTTAAAACCTTAGATTCCTTGGCTGATAGAAGCCAAATCATATACGGGGTCAGCAGCTATTCCAGAAGCATTTTTCAAAATACACTTTTTCCATATTACCTTCACCTCTCTTGCAAAATCCAACTACAGCCATTGCAAACGCTGCAAAAAAGTAATGTAACTTCAAGCAACACTGCATATTGAATTTTTTTAATACTTATCAAACAGGATATTGTTTCTGTAATTACCCTGCTGATCAACCTATGTTATTTATAATTTTTTCAGACAATCTATATATCTATATGTCTATATCATTCTAAATTTTTCCGAATATTTTCACAATAATAACCTTGTTTTCCAATTCTATTATAACATTTCAAAAAACAAAAGTCAATAGTCTTATCATAAATGGTCAGATGGAACTGCTATAAATCATTTTTAGAATTCATTTTGATCATGCGCCGGCTTCTGACCTGAAAGATGCGTGCCTTTATGGTGATGATTTTGAGATAAGTTTAGCTACACTTGATGTTATAAAAGAAATTCCGGAAAATTCGACTTCATTCTATACTCCATATTGGATGCAGATAGATTTGAAGATGATTGCTTATTACTTCGGCAATTAAATATAGATAGTTTTTATTCGTATAGAAAAAAGAGTTCCGTACATCGCCACTAAATTTGAATATTGATATTATCGATAAATCATTGCCGAAGTAATAAAATGCAACAAATCGTTCAATCAAAATTAGAAACGTAAAATTAAGCGGACTGAAATAACCTGTGGCAGAAATAAGGGGAGCATTTCGTTAGGAGATGCCACCCTTTTTATAAATCTGAAATGAAATTCAAGAAAAAGAGAGAAACGGAGAAAAAACGAGAGAAAACAAGCGTGAGAGGGATATAAATTAAAAAAACAGGTAATTTGCCCTTGACAATCACTTTTCATTCTGATATAATATTTATCGTGATGTCAGGAGCAGGGCATGTCTTGCGAATGTTTCTGCTTTAAATCGGAATGACCCGATCCGATATATTCTTGACGAAAATAAAACAATGGAGGAAATTTTTATGTCAACTTATATGCCAAAGCCAGCTGAAATCAGCCGTAAATGGTATGTTTTAGATGCAGCAGGAAAGCCCCTCGGACGTGTTGCAGCTCAGGCAGCGCACATTCTCAGAGGTAAGCATAAGCCAACATTCATCCCGCACGTAGACTGCGGCGACCACGTAATCATCATCAACTGCGAAAAGGCAGTTTTAACAGGCAAGAAGCTTGAAAACAAGAAGTTCTACTGGCACACAGGCTGGGTAGGCGGTATCAAGTCCGTAGGCTACAAGGAACTTATGGAAACAAAGCCTGAAAAGGCAATGATGATCGCAGTAAAGGGCATGCTCCCCGATACTACACAGGGCAGAAACCAGCTCAAGCGCCTCAGAACTTACAGAGACGCAGCTCACAAGCAAGAGGCTCAGAAGCCTGAAGCTTATTCATTATAATA
>JBJEQU010000009.1:0-7429 GCA_051881935.1 Porcipelethomonas sp.
TCGATAGGACACATTCTTCCGTAGTGGGAGTAGTGTACGTCACGAACCTCAAATCCGGCTCTGTCTCGTGAAAGACCGCCCGGACCCAGTGCGGAAAGACGTCTTTTGTGAGTAAGCTCTGCAAGAGGGTTATTCTGGTCCATGAACTGCGAAAGCGGTGACGAACCGAAAAATTCCTTGATAGCAGCTGTAATAGGTCTGATATTTACAAGGGACTGAGGAGTAATAGTCTCAACATCCTGAGCCTGGAGGTTCATTCTTTCCCTTACGACCCTTTCCATTCTTGCAAAGCCGATCCTGAACTGGTTCTGTAAAAGCTCGCCTACAGAACGGATACGTCTGTTGCCCAGATGGTCAATATCGTCAACAAAGCCTACCCCCTCGCACAGGTTGAGGTAATGGCTGATGGTAGCGTAAATATCGTCGAGAATGATATGCTTCGGAACAAGCTCGTCTACTCTCTTCTTTACGTTTTCCTCCAGCTCCTCAGCATCTGCGGAGGTTTCGAGAATGTCCTTGAGTACCTTGAAGGAAACCTTCTCGTTGATGCCGTACTTTGAAACGTCAAAGTCAACATAGCCGCTGATGTCGACCATGCCGTTGCCGATTACCTTGACTTCCTTTTCAACCATTCTGGTTGCATTTTCGCCGTTTTCAGTTACAAAATATTCCTTGACCTCAACAGTCAGATAAACCTCGTAAACCCCTGCCTGTTCAATTTCCATAGCCTTTTCATAACTGAGCTTTTCGCCCTCTTCAGCCATGATCTCACCAGTAAGAGGATTTACAACAGGTCTTGAAAGGGTATGACCGGAAATTCTCACTCCGACACCAAGCTTTTTATTGAACTTGTATCTGCCGAAACGTGCCAGGTCATATCTCTTGGCGTCAAAGAAGAGATTGTTCAGATGAGCTACCGCACTTTCAACTGTAGGCGGTTCCCCCGGTCTGAGCTTTTTATATACATCGATCAGAGCGTCGGAATTATTTTTTGTTCCGTCCTTCTGAATAATAGTCTGGGTAAGTCTTTCGTCGTTGCCGAAAAGCTCATATATTTCCTCGTCAGAGCTTACGCCGATAGCCCTGATGAAGGTTGTAAGAGGGATCTTTCTGTTTTTGTCGATTCTGACATAAACGACATCGCTGGAATCCATTTCGTATTCGAGCCATGCACCTCTGTTAGGGATAACAGTTGCCTTGAAAAGATCCTTACCTGTTTTGTCCTTTTCGGAGGAATAGTAAACACCCGGGGAACGAACAAGCTGTGAAACGATAACACGCTCTGCACCGTTGATGATAAAGGTACCGCTTTCAGTCATGAGCGGAAAATCGCCCATAAAAATTTCGCTTTCCTTTACGTCTCCTGTTTCCTTATTCCAGAGAGTTGCAGTAACTCTCAGCGGAGCAGCATAAGTTACATCCCTTTCCTTGCATTCAGCGATAGTATATTTCGGAGTATCATCGATCTTATAATCAATAAAATTGAGAACGAGATTGCCGTTATAGTCGGTAATAGCCGACACGTCACGGAAAACCTCTTTAAGACCTTCATCTTTAAACCACTGATAGGAATTTTTCTGCACCTCGATAAGATTAGGAATTTCAAGAGCCTCGTTGATTTTACCGAAACTCATTCTCACATTCTTTCCGAGCTGCTTTGGCTTGACATTCACCATAGGCGGAAACCTCCTTGATTTTTTGCGGCATTGTCTTATGCCGATGCGCCTGACCTGATAACCGGAGGAGGAAACAACTTTTTTAAAATTCCCCCTTGACAGAACAGAAAATATATGATATACTGTTTTGTTCAGTCTCCCTGTTTCAAGTCATATCGATACATTTTATAATTATACATCATCTTTATGAATTTGTCAAGTGTTTATTGAGAAAATAACACGCAAATCAATTTTAAAATTATATGCTGTAAAATTAATCATTTTATGTAGGGGCGACCATTGGTCAACCGCCAAAAATCCAGGCAAACCGCAACAGGCGACCAATGGCCGCCCCTGACAGAAAGACTGATTTTTCAATATTCCAATATTATCTGCAAAACTCAGGATGAAGTTTTTTGATTTCCGCTTTATTTTTATACATACGGTAATCTGCGCTATCGTAGATTTCCTTAAATCCACTGGAGCAGGTTTTCCCCGAGGAATATCCCATAGCAACGCTCAGCGTTATCTGACTGCTTTTATGGTTTCCGCAGGCAATGCGGACATTTTCCATTTCTGTTCTGACAGATTCATCGTCCGGAGAAATGTATAATACCGCAAACTCGTCACCGCCGATTCTGTACACATTGTATGCGGTTGTAAGATTTTCAAGGAGGATAGCGGCAGTTGCCTTTATAAGCCTGTCCCCCTCGGCATGCCCGTAATTGTCATTGATAAGCTTAAGACCGTTCATATCGCATATAACAAAACCTATACTCAGCTGACGGTCCTTATATTTCTTTTCCAGTTCCGTCATCTGTTTCTGAAAGCTGTTTTTGTTGCGCACGCCTGTAGCGTTATCCCAGAGTGCCTGTTCCCGATATAGTGAAACAGGATTGTCCACTGTAACAAACAGACCTATGGATACAAAAGTTACACCTGCCCCTGTCATAAGCAGTTCGGGGACAACCGACTGAACCGATACCATTACTGCCATCAGTGTCACAGTCGGCAGAACGGCAATACGTGTCTTCATATCGAGGTTCTTGAATTTAAATACGGTCAGCAGCAGAACTGCTATGCAGTGGACGGCAAAAATACCGTAACATGCAAACAGCAGCGGACCATAGCTGTAATTTGTCCCTCTGCCGCAGACATAGTTCATCGGGAGGAAAAAAGACATAATTATAATGGCAGTAGTTGGCACAAATTTGACCCGTCGATATTTCTGCAGGAACTTATAGGGCATTGTCAGACTGATAACATAGTCTAAAAATTCCATTATGAAAAGACCGCCGAAACAGAAGTATGACACATGAAGAATCTTATTCAGTGCTGCCGGGACGGTACTGAGATTATTAACCGTTATGACCGTAATCAGATCAAGTATTACATGGCACAGCCCATAGGAAGTTATTTTCATGAACGATTTACCATTGTTGCTTCCGTCCTTGTTTTTATAAAATGAATGGAAACAAACAAGGAAAACAAGAACAAGCAGGCATACTATTTCTTCACGTATTATAAGAATAACAGACAAATTATTCATCTCCCACCATTAAATTGACAAACTCTTGATAAATATAATAAAAGCTTTGCACTTATTATATCATATTTTGTCGAAAGCGTCAAGATAATCTAAAAAGCATTTTATTATGATAATTAATAGTGAATAATTATTGCTGTACATATGCGGAGTAAGATTTTTGTATGATATGACGGGAAATCCGCCGACAGATGTTGAGCAAGGCCATCAGCCGCTTATTTGACAATGCCGACCCATATATTGTTCTCCCAATAAAAAAGCAACGAATATCCCAAAAGAAACACTCATTGCTTTTTATTTTATAAATTCAGTATTTTAACATTAAACTCCGTCTATCTTCATGTGTACCGGCATACCATTTTTCATAGGAACTGCGACTTCTCCCTGAATAAGGGGCAGAAAATATCCGATCGCTTCATCCAGAACATTATTTTCCTGCTCATTTATCCATTCCACCGGAAATTTCTTTTCCTTGTTTGCCACCTCACGGGCATTAACAGACACCACCCGACAGAAATACGGCTTGTCGCTGCATCTTTCAAATGCCATCATGACTCCTGTTTTTCCCGCAAGTGCCGCCTTGACTCCCTCACAGCCAATTATGAAAGATTCCTCAATATCCGTTTTTGAAGCGATATGCGCCGCACACCTCTGCATTACATTCAGCTCCACAGAGCGCACCTTGCAGCCTATCTCTTTTCTTACAAGGTTTTCAAGACATTTTCCTATACCGGAAAGATATTTATGACCAAAGGCATCGTCCGCCCCCGACTGAAATTCTTCCGCAGCATATCCTCCGTCATCCGACTTTATACCCTCGGACACTGCGACAATTACCGCCTTGTGCTTTTTCATCTGCTCCCTTACATCACTGAGGAACTTTTCATTTGAAAACGAAGCTTCCGGCAGATATATAAGATGGGGGGATATTTCGCCGTTTGCACGTAAAACGCATGCCGAGGCCGTAAGCCAGCCTGCATCACGTCCCATGACCTCCACTATCGTAACCGATGGGGCACTGTAGACCGAGCTGTCCCTTGTGATTTCCTGTAGAGTTACCGCAAGGTATTTAGCCGCCGAACCAAATCCAGGCGTATGGTCTGTACACCTGAGATCATTGTCGATAGTTTTCGGAATGCCGATGACCCTGACCCCGATATTTTTTTCCTCAAAGTATGCCGAAAGCTTGCACACTGTGTCCATGGAGTCGTTTCCGCCTATATAGAAAAATATCTCAATATCCAGTTCCTTAAAGCGTGAGGCGATCTTTTCATAAATCTCACTGTCCTCCTGATGCGGAGGCAGCTTGCACCGGCATGAGCCGAGGACTGTGGAAGGAGTTATCTTCATAAGTTCAAGTTCCTCATTAGTCTTTACCACATCGCTCATATCCACAAGCTTTCCGTTTATAATGCCCTCGATACCATTGAGAGAACCATATATTTTATCAATTTTACCGCTGATCTCCGCTTCCGAAAAGATCCCTGCAAGAGATGCGTTGATGGCACTTGTAGGACCTCCGGACTGTGCTGCTGCAATATTCATTTATCCACTCCTGTAATCATAACATCACATATTTTCGGGAAAACACATGCATTTCCCGGACTATAAAAAATTACAAGTCTTATCCTGCCCCTCTCTCCGCAGAATAAGACCTGTAATACTCCAAAATACAGAACCCTGTCGCTGGTATAATGTACGAGGCCTCTCTGATATGACCGGCAGGCATATCCCTCGACAAATCTAAACGGATGGGTATTTATATTATATAAACTATACTGCTATATCAATAAAAGAACCTCCGCTCTGTAAAAAGAGCTGTTAGTATATCAAACTGCCATCTACAAGACAAACATACCTTGATAAGTCTGATCCGTTCCGCCGATACCATAAACCTTTGATTTAAGAAAATCAAATTTTTTCTGTAATACTATTCCTCCGGACTGTAACAAATACCACAGCCTGGAGAGCGTCTGCTTACAGCATCCGCCGATCTGACCGCTTTGCGGTCGGACCTGTATAATACAATCCCCTGCACCGGCTTTGCCGACTGAACTCCGGCAGATTTTTTCAGCCAGAGCCAAAGGGGTCAGTACAAAATACATCGGAAAAGCAAATCTTCACATTCCGAATATCACTATTATACACATTTCGTTCGGTAATTTCAACCGATTATATTGCATTTTTTTAGTACTTTATTGGCATCATTGTTAAAAATATTTCAATTCTTTTTTTGTTGACATATTCCCTTTTATAGGGTATAATTAGTGTACTCAGATAGTTCCGGCAGATAATGCCCGACTGATATTCATAAACAAACAGATAAACCAGCGGACGATTTTTCACGCTATGACAAAGAAAGGGGTACCCATGAGTAACCTGTCAGACCTTTTCAACGGTAATTACATCCATATTGATAACACTGTTTCAGATGAAGCCCTCCGGGAGATAATGTACATAAAACATGCCGGTTACTTTACACAGGACAGCTGTCCCCCTGCCAGGACTCAGGGCAGCAGCGGACTGTTTTTCATGATCGTTCTTAATGGCAGCGGTGTAGTGGAATACAACGGAACCCTGCATAATGCCGCAAAAGGTCAGTGTGTATTTCTCGACTGCAGTCTCCCCCATTACTATATGCCCAATGAGGAAGATCCGTGGGAAGTGATCTGGATAAACTTCGGCGGTCCGGCTTCGGGTTACTATTATTCCCGGTTCACCCAGAAACGATGCTGTGTTTTCATTCCACAGAATTCAGACAACATTCAGGTTATTATGGAAAAGATAATAAACAATAATCTCCATAAGTCGGAGGATGCAGAGCTTATCAACTCAAAGCTTGTAACCGATCTTCTGGTTGCAATAATTACAAATTACTGCATCTATGAAGATGAATGTACAAGTAAATTCAGACACAAGCTCTTTTATGTCAGGGATTACCTGGACAATAACTTTACAAAGCCCATAAATCTGGATGACCTTGCCGGAAGATTTTTTATCAGTAAATTTTATCTTACGAGGGAATTCAAAAAGGAATTTAAAACCACTATAATCCAGTACACACTGAAAAAGCGCATTGATTACGCAAAAGAGCTTTTGATTCACACAAACAAGTCCGTCGAGGAAATTTCCGAAGCCTGCGGCTTTAATGACCAGAGCTATTTTTCAAGACAATTTAAAAAGGCTGAAAATACGACCTGCCTTGCATACCGAAAAAACAATTCATAAAGCAGTACAGATGAAATCCGGTCATACGCTGCCCTTGACCTTGGCAAGTGCTCCCTTTTCAAGCCTTGACACCTGCGCCTGGGAAATTCCTATCTCGTCTGCAACCTCTACCTGCGTTTTGCCCTGAAAGAAACGCAGATAGAGGATATTTTTTTCTCTCGGCTGGAGATTTTTTATTGCCTCCCTGAGAGACATTTCATCCAGCCAGCAGTCAACATCATTCTTATCTCCTATCTGGTCGAGTACATACAGAGTATCCCCCGAATCGGAATACACCGGTTCATAAAGTGATACCGGATCGCTTATGCTTTCAAGGGCGAGCACCACATCGCTGCGCTTTGCTCCGATCTCCTTTGCGATTTCCTCGATCTTAGGTTCCCTCTGGTTTTCGGTCATCAGCCGCTCTCTTGCCTGCATTGCCTTGTACGCCATATCCTTCATGGAACGGCTCACCTTTATCTGGTTAAAGTCCCGGAGATACCGCCGCAGCTCACCAGCTATCATCGGCACACAATAGGTGGAAAACCGCACCTCCTTGGAAAGGTCGAAATTATTTATCGCCTTGATAAGTCCTACCACGCCTATCTGAAATAGGTCATCGATCTCCTCTCCCCTGTTTGTAAATTTCTGGATAACGCTGAGAACAAGCCTGAGATTACCGTTTATCAGCTTGTCCCTCGCTTCCTTGCTGCCTGTTTCCTGTATTTCACGGAGAAGCTCCATTTTCTCGCTTTCCTTCATAACTGTCAGCTTAGATGTATTAATGCCGGAAATCACAACCTTATTATATGCCATAACCAATACCTCACAATTTTTTCTATTGTAATTATTGGCATATGTGAGCTTTTAATTCATTTTTTGTTAATGTAAAATATTCCAGACAGAAAAAACGCCCCGAATCAGGCTCAGGGCGGCAGTTTGTCAAAAAAGTCTTTTAGTATGCGGATAGCAATCTGAGAGTTTTGGTCAAGCTTTTACAAAAGCTTGTGGGGTGCACGGG
>JBJEQU010000010.1:0-7373 GCA_051881935.1 Porcipelethomonas sp.
AATAAAATAAATGTTCTCGATCTTGTGCTGCTCAAGAGAACTGCTCTCGGATATATTCCTAAGACAGAAGTTCCGTCCCTTACAACTCCTGCGGTAACTACAGCAGTTACCACAACAACGACGGTGACAACAACTTCCGCTACGACACCGGAAATTACAACAACCGAATCTGAAACAACTCCGGTTGTAACCACAACTGAGGTTCAGACCACAGATGTTACAACAGAAGTTTCTACAACACCGGAAGAGACAACTGAAGTCACAACAGAAGTTTCAACTACTGAGACTGAAGTTACAACTGAGGTTACTACCGAGGTCACAACAGAAGAAACAACTGAGGTTACTACTGAGGTCACAACAGAAGCTGAAACAACCGAGGTTACTACAGAGGTTTCAACAACAGAGGCTGAAACTACAGAAGCTACAACAGTTTCTTCTGTAACAACGACATCGGCTTCAACAACAACTTCTGACTTCACTGTTGCTAATGGTGAAACTGTGACGGTTCCGCTTGACAGCACTAAGACTGTTGATTATATCGACCTGACTATTGATACTTCCGAAGATTTCGCAAAGCTTCATATGTATATCGGAAACTGGGAATCATGGTGGAATTTCAAGTGTGAGAGCGGTGTATTGACATATGATACAGGAGATATAAAGAATGCTGAAATAACAATCGACGGCAGCCATGTTGTAATCGAATTTGCAGAAGGTATAAGCGGTGATGTATTCGGAATCAAACTTGACAACGGAACAACCGTTGATATTACATTAAACAAGATCGCATATGTAGGTGATGAAGATACACCTGTTGTTACAACAGCTGAAACTACAGTTGTGACAACTGTTTCATCAGAAACATCCCCAGAGACATCTGCAGCAACTTCCCCAGAGACATCCGCAGTAACATCATCTGATGTTACAACAACATCAGCAGAGACAACTTCGGTAACAACAACCACATCCGGCGAAGCATCAACTGGTATTGCAGGAACAGATGTTAACAGAGCACTTTTAGGATTTGCGTATAATGGTTCATCTTCCGGATATAATGCTGTCAACGGTGATAGCAGTTATGTCGGACTGGAGGGTAAGGCTATAGTACCTGAGATAACTGGTAATGGAACATATACAGCAATGTACTCGTTCAACGAACCAGTTGAAATTATTAATAATTGGATTGAGTTAACATTATGTGGTGCTAATGGTTCATCAATTAATACACATCAGCCTGGATACGAAAATCTCGGAATTGAGGTTGTAAGTTTCAAGATTGATGGAGTAGAAACAACAGTTCCGCTTACTGATGCGGTAATAACACTTGATGATTGGAATACAGCCAAAATAGATCTTATCCCACTGTTTGGTGATTCATTCACAGTTAATGACAGGATTGAGATAACATTTGAAATTACAGGAATAGAATAAATAATTAATCTAAGCAAACATCTCAACTCTCATAATTATCCCTTATCATGAAGAGACGCCCTCAGAGCAGGGCGTTCTCTTTTTTTATTTTCGCAAATTTTTTTGAATCAGAAATTGTTATTTTTTCCATACCAATCTTGAAAAAATCATGCAAATACTGTATAATAATATATAATGAATAAATTCACAGGAGGAAAACCTATGTCAAAAAAAACATTTTATATTACGACCCCGATATATTATCCGTCGGGAAATCCTCATATCGGACACTGCTATACGACAGTGGCATGCGACTCTATTGCCCGCTATAAGAGAATGCAGGGCTATGATGTAATGTTTCTCACCGGAACGGATGAACATGGCTTGAAGATCGAACAGAAAGCCGCAGAAGCAGGCATCACTCCGAAGGAATATGTCGACAACATTGTTGAAACATTCAAAAAGCTCTGGAGCTATATGAACATCAGCTACGACAGATATATCAGAACAACAGATGATTACCATGTTGAGGCTGTTCAGAAGATATTCAAAGCCCTCTATGACAAGGGCTATATCTACAAGGGAGAATATTCCGGAAAGTACTGCACTCCCTGCGAAAGCTTCTGGACTGATTCACAGCTTGTTGACGGAAAATGTCCTGACTGCGGAAGAGAAGTTATCGAGGCTAAGGAAGAGGCTTACTTTTTCAAAATGTCACCTTTTGCCGACAGGATAGAAAAACTCCTTACAGAAACAGACTTTTTACAGCCGAAAACAAGAGCAGTAGAGCTTGTGAACAATTTTATAAAGCCGGGACTTGAAGATCTCTGCGTTTCAAGGACAAGCTTCAAATGGGGAATACCGGTAACATTCGACCCGGATCATGTTGTTTACGTGTGGATCGATGCACTTTCAAACTATATATCAGCACTGGGCTATGAAAACGAAACATATAATGACTTTGAAAAGTACTGGCCTGCTGATACACATATGGTTGCCAAGGATATCATGCGTTTCCACGCCATTATCTGGCCGGCAATGCTTATGGCTCTTGAGCTTCCGCTGCCTGAGCATCTTGCAGTACACGGCTGGATAACATTCAACGGTCAGAAAATGAGCAAATCTATCGGAAACGTTGTAGACCCATTTATCCTCGGTGAAAGATACGGTGCTGACGCTATCCGCTATCACATACTCCGTGAAATGGCTCTGGGCGCTGACAGCTCTTTCTCAAATGAAATAATGATAAACCGCATAAACTCCGACCTGGCAAATGGCTTCGGAAATCTTGTTTCCAGAACTGTGGCTATGGTAATAAAATATTTTGACGGAACTCTTCCGGCAGAAAAGCAGTCCGGCGAATTCGATGATGAACTTATAGCGGAGTGCAAGGCACTGCGCAGCAGTACTGACAGTTTTATTGACAAAACACAGATTCAGAATGCACTGGTTGAAATTTTCAAGGTCGTTTCCCGTGCAAACAAGTATATTGACGAAACTGCTCCATGGGTACTGGCAAAGGACGAAGCGAACAAGCCAAGGCTTGCGGCAGTCCTCTATAACCTTCTTGAGACAATAAGGATAACCTCCACTCTCCTCAGTCCGTTTATGCCGTCCACAATGCCAAAGGTATGGGAGCAGATAGGCGCAAAGCCTGAGGACGTGACATATGAAAACGCCGGAAAATTCGGCGTACTCCCGGAAAACGTCACTGTCCAGAAGGGCGAAGTCCTCTTCCCGAGAATTGACGCTGAAAAGGAAATCGACGAGCTTAACAAGCTTATCGAGGCTCAGGTGGCAGAAGCAGAAAAGAAGCAGCAGAAAATTGAGCTTGCTCCGGAGATCACAATCGATGACTTCTTTAAGACTGAGCTTCGTGCCGCAAAGGTAATAAAATGCGAAAAGGTTAAAAAATCCAAAAAGCTTTTAAAACTCCAGCTTGATGACGGTATGGGCGGCAGACAGGTCGTTTCCGGTATCGCACAGTTTTATGCACCGGAGGACCTGGTGGGCAAAACTGTTATGATCGTTGCAAACCTTAAATCGGTCAAGCTCTGCGGAGAGGAAAGCTGTGGAATGATCTGCGCTGCGGATATGCCGGACGGAAGCGCAAAGGTCGTTTTCCTCGGCGATGACGTTGAACCTGGTACAAAGATAAGATAAAAATTATGGGGCGGTTTTTCACCGCCCCGCATTTTTTATGAAAGCCCGAAACTTATCGAAAGAGCCGTATCCACCTTATCCATAGAACCGTTGTCAAGCTCTCCCATGCGTTCCTTTAACCGCTTTTTATCAATAGTTCTTATCTGCTCAAGCAGCACAACACTGTCTCTTGCAAGTCCGCAGCCCTCTGCACTCAGTTCTATATGTGTCGGCAGCTTTGCTTTTTCCTTCTGACTTGTAATGGCAGCAGCGATCACAGTCGGACTGTGACGGTTCCCAACATCATTCTGGACAATAAGTACAGGTCTTATTCCGCCCTGTTCCGAACCGACAACAGGGCTTAAATCGGCATAATAAATTTCTCCTCTTCTCACAGACATAACAACAATCTCCAATCTTTATGTTATCATTTTTATCATAAAATCAATTTCATCGCTCTCCGGAAAAGCAATGTTTTTCTTACCAATATCATTGCCTTTATTTCTCCGGTTTATTCCGTCCGCATCATAAAAATAATGCAAAATAAATCAATTTAATTTTTTATCAGTAGAGCGGCTGAGCTTTACTTTTAATTTGACAGTTAAAGTGATCAGCACAAGTTTATTTTATCATATTTAACTATTTAACAAATCTCATATATTGACATTATATTCAATAGATCGAAAGTAAGTTATACATATATTTATTCAATTTCTAAAAAATATATAGCAACAAAATTATAAAGCAGATACTTTTGGTTTTTTGTATTTTATATAACTAAAGTTTTTTTAATAAACCTATTTTCTTTTTCATGAAATTTTGCTATAATAATAGGTGAATATATATTATTTCGGAGAAAAATATGAATAAATATAAAAATCTTGCTCTTAACACTATGATTCTTGCAATTGGAACATTCGGTTCAAAAATTCTCGCAATGTTCCTTACAAGACTTTATACTACCCATATGGCAGCAGATGTACTGGGTACAAAAGAACTTATCGAAACTACCGCAAATTTCCTGATACCTGTCTTTACATTTTCCATAGCCGAAGCAGTCATACGATATGGACTTGACAGGGATTTTGATAATAAACAGGTTTTTTCCACTGCGATGGTTGTCCAGTTTTTCGGCATGATAATCATGACTCTTATATCGCCGATATTGTCATCCATACCATTTATTAAAGGCTACACCGCATTGCTCGTTATATATGTAATTGTCTCTGCATTCCGCCAGACCTGTTCCCTTTTTGTCCGTTCAATAGGACATGTCAAGCTTTATGCACTGGATGGAATTCTCGCAACCATGACACTTTTCCTTTTTAATATTCTCTTTATTTCATATCTCGACCTGGGGCTTGCCGGCTTTATGTTCTCCATTATTGCCTCTGACCTGTGTTCCGGACTATTCTTATCCGTTACAACGAAACTCTGGAGATATTTCAGCATAAAAGCCGCAGACAAAGAAATTACGAGAATAATGCTTCGTTTCTCAATTCCGATGATACCAACCTCAATAATGTGGATCATAACAGGTTTTTCCGACAGGATATTTATAAAATATCTTCCCGGTCCTGATGGGGAAGTTGGAGATACTGCTGCCGGTCTTTATACTGCCGCTTCCAAGATCCCGAATCTTGTCTCGATGGTTTCAACAGTATTTTTCCAGGCATGGAATATGTCTGCTATAAAAGAATACGGCAGCAAAGGCATAGGGAAATTTTACGAAAAGGTCTTTTCAACCTATCAATCTATCATGTATATAGCGTCTGCCGGTATTATCCTGTTTGTCAGTCCCCTTTCGGCGATCCTGCTGAATTATAATAACCATCCTGAGTATGCTCTTGCAGTAAACTATACTCCGGTACTTGTTATTTCAGTTCTGGTAATGTGCTTCAACATGTTCCTCAGCAGTATTTACACTGCCGCACAGAAAACAAAGAATTCCTTCTGGACAAGCCTTATAGTAACAGTTCTCAATCTGATCCTGAATTTCTTCCTTATAAGAAAATTTGGTATTCACGGAGCAATTGCCACAACACTCGTAAGCTATATTGTATGCTATATTATAAGGGTGATAGATGCAAGAAGATATATTTATTTCAAAGTAAATCATATCTTTACAGCGGTCAATATCATTCTGCTTCTGGCACTTGCAATCGTTGAGATAAATATGCCTGAAAACGGCAGACTTTATACGATACTGCTTGCGGCAGCTATTGCGGTGATCAATTTCCGTGCGGTTATAGTGACACTTAAAAAGATCATGTCCAGAGGAAGAAAATAATTTATGAATATAATAATTTGTATTTTACTGCTTTTTTTTCTGTTTGCTGTATATGTATGGGCGGAAAACAAGCTTCTTATCGTAAGACGATACAAAACAAAGCTGAATATACCACATGGAAAAAAGCTTAAAATCGTCCATATATCAGATATTCATAAGAAAAAATACCCCCACGACTGGAAAGCTGCTACAAAAAAGATAAAGGCACTTGAACCGGATGTTATTTTTATAACCGGTGACCTTGTTTCCCGAACTGAGACACGGTTTGAATATACCGGTGTACTCATTAAAAGACTCAGTGAAATTTGTCCTGTATACTGCTCAAAAGGAAATCATGAAATAGATCTCAGTAAGGAAAATTTTGAAAAATACCGAAATATGCTGACAGAATCCGGCGGTATACTTCTTGAAAATTCGTGCTGTGAATTTGAAAAGGATGATATAAAGCTTAATATTTACGGAGCTGATTTAAAAAAGAGTGTATATAAAAACAATAACGGCAGCTACAGTAATCTTGAAAATTATACGGCAGAGGAGCTTGAACAGATTTTCGGCAAGCCTGAACATATTTCAGTGCTGCTGGCACACAATCCCTTTTTCTTCAACCAGTATTCACGCTGGGGAGCAGATATAACCTTCTCCGGACATGTCCACGGAGGAGCAGTAAATACACCTTTCGGGGGACTTCTTTCCCCGGAAAGAAAGTTTTTTCCAAAGTATACAAAAGGAATATACGAAAAAAACGGATGTAAAATGGTTGTGTCGACAGGTATCGGGAAGCTCCGCATTTTTAATCCGTCTGAAATACTTTATATTGAGGCAGAATCCCAAAATTAAAAACTTTCTAAATATATGAAGGAGAGATTGACCTATGGAAGAAAAAAATTTAAAGCCGAATATGATAACATTCAAGGAGGATGATATTCTCATAGAAGAGGGTGTTGTGTGCAGCGAAATGTTCAAGGTCGTATCCGGTAAGGCGGCTCTGTATACCAACTATAACAAGGAAAATGAATACCTGATAGGAATAATTTCAGAAAATTCCTGCTTCGGGGAAATTTCAATGTTTACGCAAACTCCGAATTCATACACTGTAGTAGCAGTTTCGGACATACTTGTTCTGCGTATTGGCTTTGACACGTTTGAGGATTTTATAAAGAACAATACAAAAAATGCACTCCAGATCATGACAAATATGGCAAAGCAGAATCTCTCACTCAGGAAAAATATTGAGCTTCTTTTTGACGAACTGACTGAAATCAATGGGGGAGTAAAACGTTCTGAAGAACTAAAAAAACGTTTTGCACATTCAAGGGCTGTCAACATTGACGGGATCAGCTTTATTCCATAAGATTCCGAGTACATATTTACCCGCCGCATCCGCCTGTAAAATAACCGGGATAATAAGGACTGCCGCACTGACAAAAACGGTGTGACAGTCTCTTTTTTTGCGGCTTAAAACCGTCTGCAAATAAAAATCATAAAAAAACTCGCAAAAATCGGACTATTCACTGCATAAAACATTGACATA
>JBJEQU010000011.1:0-30850 GCA_051881935.1 Porcipelethomonas sp.
ATTTTGCTGCTGTCCCCTTGTTATAAACGTCTCTGATGTCTCCTGCTCCGGATACTCCCTGACCCGGATAGCAATAGTTTTTTTCAATAAAAAATTCTGTTCAGGTAAAGTCCGTGAGCCTGCGCAGTTTTACCGGCAAGCTGTCTGTCCCTGGACTCCATTATTCTGTCAATGTCATCAGGCAGGATCTTTTTTTCGTTCACCATAAGGAGGGTCCCCACCATGATCCTAATCATATTATACAGAAAACCATCTCCTTTTACAAGCATTTTTAATGAACAGCCATTAATTTCTATATCAAAATTGTATATAGTTCGGACAGTACTCTTTTTTCCTGTGCTGTCCGAACAAAAAGCCATAAAGTCATGAGTCCCTACAAATTTCTGCGCTGCTTCCCTTATAAGCTCTGCATTCACCGGTCTTCTGTAATGATAGGCAAGATCTGTGGCAAAAGGATTTTTGCTTTCGCTGCAGTGCATCATGTAGATATATTCCTTTGCCTTGCAGGAAAATCTTGCGTGAAAATCCTCCGGTGCCTCCTCACATGAAATAATGGAAATGTCATCAGGAAGCCTTCCGTTGACGCCTCTTACAAAATTTCTCTCCGGTATGCTGCTGTTTGTCATAACAGAAAAGCAGTAATTATTTGCATGAACACCTGTATCCGTCCTTGAACAGCCATTTATGATAACCTTTTCATTGAGTACAGAGGAAACATGCTTTTCAACTACTTCCTGAACGGTCAGTGCATTTTCCTGCCGCTGAAAGCCGTGATAATTGGTTCCTCTGTACGCCATAATAACCTTGAGATTACGCATCTTTCTGATCCGCTCCGCTGTCTTCTTCTGTATTTTCGGCTGCGGGAATATTTTCCTCCTCCGGACTGTCGGTCTGTGCGGTATCAGCATTCAATGTTTCCGGCAAAGAAGTATCATGCCCTCCGCTTTCAGTAAGGGCATCACCGCCGGCTGCTGCGGTGCTTTTAATGTTTACAGCTGCCTTTATACGGTATTTCTTTTCCAGCATCCATACCGCAGCCAGAGCTATAATCGAGCATACCGAAATAATCGCTCCGGCAGTAAATCCCGGCGGACAGTATTTCAGAGTGATCTCATGCTGTCCCTTTGTGACCGGAATACATACCAGTGCATCCTTGAGAGGAGTTATCTCCGCCTCTTCACCGTCAATGTATGCCGTCCAGCCCCCGTCATAAGGAATGGATGTATATAAAACGCCGTCATTTTCGGCAGTAAAGGTACCATTTATACTGGTATCGTCATAGAAGGAAATTTCAAGTCCCCCTGCACTTAATTTTTCGATTCCCTGTCTGAAAAGCTCTTCATCAATGCTATAAACAAACATTCTGCCAGTGCCTGACTTTTCCTTGTCAACATTTGCCTGTATGGTCATGACATCTCCTGCTTTGTAATTGCCCACTGCCGTTATAGTCTTGTAATTCTGTGACGGGAAAGTATGTCCGAGACTTCCTTCAGTTCTTGCCTTAAAGCCCTTGGAATTGTCAAAATTAACAACTGCATAGACCGGACCGTCCTCTTCTATCAGGTAGTTGTATTTTATGTAGCATTCATCACTTCCGTCGGATGGTTTATTATACTGATAGCTGTAATTGCCCTCTGTTGACTTGACAACATTAAGACCCTTATGCCCTACGTCCTTTACATTTATCCGGTTTAAAACGTCTCCGCTGATACCCGACGCAAGCCGGAAAAGCTCATTCTGGTTGTCAGCCTGAGTTTCGCCCTCCCCGGTATAGTCCATTATGCTGCTGTCTGCTACAAAGGCAAGGGGGAGATATGCGTTATTTTCATACAGTTTAAGCTCGTCTATACTCGCTGCCTCATCAAGGAATGTCGCATCCCCCGTATAGCCGTCCTTTGCAACAAGATATCTGATATTGAGAAAGCTGTTGACAATAGGGGTAGACTGAGTGTAATAATATCTGTTTCCGGCAGCGGATGCCTGTATTCCCAGTCCCTCCAGAAATCTGGTAACATTTACATTGGCTGTGGACGAAAACTGTGAAACACCCTTGAATGTGTACAGTGCAGGATCGTTTATTGTATATGTCTGCGTCAGTTCAGTACGGAAGAAATCGCTTTCATTATCCGCTTCCATATCAATAAGCTGTCTTACACGTCCGACCTTGTCCGGATAAACACTGTATGTCGTAGTGGTAACGGTTTTTACCCCTATATAGGCATTGATACCCATCTCGGCGGTACATACCACTGCAACGGCTATCCCCATTACCTTTTTATTAATAAGCTTTCTTTCATAGATGAACATTACCGCAATGTATACAAAGCATGTGATAACACTCAGTACTACTGCCCTTTCTTCCTGACATGTATATGACACGAGTGCGATAACACAGGTCATTGCGGACATGGTAAGGATATCGAAAATATTGATATCCTCCGTGATAACCGTAAAGGCTCTGTAGGCTGCTGCCGCAAGGATAAAAGAAAACAGGAAAGAAAATCTGTATGGGATCATATTGGTAAAGTGGAAACCATGCCAGATATAATTGAGTATATTCATGTTGCAGCTTACGATTATAAACGCAAGATACAGAACGGTTATTATCTTTTCACGGATCTTTATTTTTTTGTTTACTATAAATATGCCCAGCAGTATTATTGCAAACATTCCGCAATAGAGATTGGGCAGTCCTTCCTTTGCCGTCGGCTCATGGAATCCGACAGCATTGGAAATCATTGTAAGCCAGGATTCATAAAATTCTATAAATGCCGGAAATGTATTGTCAACGCTGTTGGTAAGCTGAAGCGCAAGATATGCCGGAAGCAGCATGACAGCTCCCATTCCGATTCCCAGTACGGTTGCACCGGATATCTGTCCCAGTCTGACAAAGGCATTTTTAAAGCCCTTCCAGTTTATTATTACAGCGGCAACAAATACCATAACGGTAAAAATACAGGTAAAAAGTCCGATATAGAAATTTGAAACCAGTGACAATGCAAGAGAAATTGCATATAGCTTGTATTTTCCTTCCTTTACAAGCTTTATCGTTCCCAGTACAACAAGGGGAAGAAGTGCCACAGTATCTATCCAGATAAGGTTCCAGTAGTAACCCATTATGTAATCGCAGAAGGCATAGAAAAGGCTGAAGCCTACAATGGTAAAATCATTTCTTCCGAATACATTCTTGAGAAAAACTGCGAAAAACAAACCTGCACAGCCTATCTTCACTGTAAGCAGAAATGTCATAACATCCCTTGAAGCCTCGATGGGGAAAAATACCGAAAGCAGGTTGAGCGGACTTGCGGCATAATAGGACATTATGGACAGGAAGTTTGTTCCAAGTCCTGTATTCCACGAGTAGAAGAGAGATGACATATTCTGAAGTTTATCCTGCTCCTCCTGGAAAAAAGGATAATACTGGTGCCATAAATCGGTTACGAGGATCTGCTTGTCACCGAACGGATGAACCTGAAAGTAAATGAATATTCCCCAGATGATCAGAAAGGGAAGCAGAAAGGAAAGAAAGAGAAAAAGCCTCGTTTCCCCTTTTGAATTATAAAAAAGTATATTCCTGATACTGCGTTTTGCGGAAAGGGTCTTTTTATTTTCCATGTTTAACCTTCACCTCTATTGAACGATATTTACAAATATTACAGCTGCCATAAAAAGCAGACTTATTCCCAGTGCAATAAAATCGGACATGCCACACCTCAGCTGACGCATTTTGGTGCGTCCCACTCCGCCTCTGTAGCAGCGGCATTCCATAGCTGTTGCAAGCTCCCCGGCACGTCTTACAGCTGAAATAAAGAGGGGGATAATTATCGGAACGACTGATTTTATCCTGTCCTTTATCTTTCCTCCGTCCATTTCAACGCCTCTTGCCTTCTGTGCCGCCATTATTTTATCCATTTCCTCAATAAGAGTAGGGATAAATCTCAGGGCAATGGTCATCATCATTGCAAGATCATGAACCGGAAATTTCAGCTTTTTGAGGGGCGAAAGAAGCCTTTCAATAGCGTCGGTAAGTGAAATGGGAGATGTTGTATAAGTAAGAAGAGATGTACCGGCAATAAGCAGAACTATCCTTATTATCATAAATACAGATGTGTAAATACCCGTATCAGTGATCTTTATAAATTTCCATTCAAAAAGCGGAACACCCTTTGTAATGAGAAAGATATTGAGCAGTGACGTTAAGGCAAGTATTGCAATGATCGGCCGCAGGCTCCTGAGTATCATTTTAAAGGGTATCTGCGACATAATGATCGCCATTACACAGAACACTGCGCCCAGCTCAAGGCACACCGGGCTGCTGCCTATAAAAAGCATTGCGATAAAAGCAATAACAGACAAAATCTTAAATCTCGGGTCAAGCCTGTGAATCACACTGCTGCCCGGAAAATACTGTCCTAAAGTTATGTCCTTGAGCATCAGATCTTCCCCCTTTTCCTGAGTTCGGCTTCCACAAGCTTTGCCGCATATTTTACAGTGTAGACCTCGTCATGCATGTCAATTCCACGTTTTTTCAGCATATCAAAAACACGGGTTATCTGGGGGACAGCAAGTCCCATTGCGGATATCTCCTCTGAACGGCGGAAAACTGCCGGAGGAGTATCATAGCAGAACAGCCTTGAATCGTTCATGACAAGTATCTTTGACGCAAATCTTGCAACATCCTCCATGCTGTGGGATACAAGAAGTACTGTACAGCCGGTGTTTTTGTGGTACTGCTTTATCTGTCCCAGTATCTTTTCTCTTCCCTTAGGGTCAAGTCCTGCCGTAGGCTCGTCAAGTATCAGTACTTCCGGCTCCATTGCCATTACTCCGGCTATTGCAACACGTCTTTTCTGTCCTCCCGAAAGCTCAAAGGGAGATCTGTCCAGCATTTCTGCCGGAATTCCTACTGCTTCGGCAGTTCTTCTGACTCTGCCGTCGATTTCCTGAGGGCTGAGTCCCATGTTTTTCGGTCCGAAGGCTATATCCTTATATACTGTTTCCTCAAATATCTGATATTCCGGGTACTGGAAAACCAGTCCGACACGGAACCTTACCTGGCGGATATTCTTTTTATCTTCCCAGATATCCTTTCCGTCAAGGTATATTTTACCGGACGTGGGACGCAAAAGACCATTAAAATGCTGTATAAGCGTGGATTTTCCCGAACCTGTATGACCGATGACTCCTACAAATTCTCCTCTTTCTATTTCAAGGTCGACGTGATCGACTGCTGTTTTTTCAAAAGGCGTTCCCTGACTGTAAACGTAAGTCAGACCCTCTGTTTTCAATATAGCCAATATTAAAGCTCCTTTGTTGTTCTATTCCGTTATGATAAAAGTTCTGCCAGTGCCTCACAGCATTCCTCTTCATTAATAATATGGGTGTCCAGGTTCAGTCCGCACTTATTAAGCTCATACACAAGCTCTGTGACCTGCGGAACATCAAGTCCCACTCCTTTAAGCGTCTCCACATTTGAAAAGACCTCTCTGGGACAGTCGTCCATAAGCACCTTTCCTTTGTCCATTACGATAACACGTCCGCACTGTGCCGCTTCCTCCATATAATGGGTTATAAGAATAATGGTTATGCCAAAGTCCTTATTGAGTTTTTTTACAGTTTTCATGACCTTGCTTCTGCCGATAGGGTCCAGCATTGCCGTAGGCTCATCAAGGACTATGCACTTCGGGCGCATTGCAATAATACCGGCAATGGCGACCCTCTGCTTCTGTCCTCCGGAAAGCTGATGGGGAGCATGGAGCCTGTATTTATACATACCCACTGCCTTAAGAGCCTCATCGACTCTTTTTCTTATCTCCGCAGGCTCGACCCCGAGATTTTCAAGGGCAAAGGCAACATCCTCTTCAACTATAGTTGCAACTATCTGATTATCGGGATTCTGGAACACCATACCAACACGCTGACGGATATCATATACCCTGTCTTCATCCGCAGTATCAATGCCGTCAACATATACCTTGCCGCCGCTCGGGAGCAGTATTGCATTGAGATGCTTTGCAAAGGTTGATTTTCCGCATCCGTTATGTCCTAAAACAGCAGTCATCTCCCCCTGTTCAAAGGAGAGATCAAGATCCTGAAAGACATATTTTCCGTCATCATCATATTTAAAATCAAGATTTAACGACTCTGCAATTTTACCCATTAATTTATCCTTTCTGCCATATTGCCGTTGAACCGCAGGGCAGACACAGTCCGCTTTCCTCAACAGGCAGACCTATTTCATCAAAGCTTACCTTTCCGCCGTATTCAGGGCAGACAGTTTCCCCCAGGATATATCCCATAACTGACGGAGAGAGTCCTGTTGTATAGCTGTTTATAAGGACGAACAGCGGATCATCGCTCAGTACGCCGCTGCACAGCTTCACAAGGTCGTAAACACAATCTTCCAGCTTCCAGACCTCTCCCCCGGGACCCCGTCCATAGCTTGGAGGGTCCATTATTACAGCGTCATATTTTCTCCCACGCCTTATTTCCCTTGCGATAAATTTTTCACAGTCGTCCACTATCCATCGTATCGGCTTTTCCGCAAGTCCGGACAAAGCCGCATTTTCCCTTGCCCATGCCACCATGCCCTTTGAAGCGTCCACATGACAGACCTTAGCCCCTGCCGCAGCACAGGCAAGAGTTGCGCCGCCGGTATAGGCAAACAGGTTGAGAACGTTTATTTCCCTGCCGGCATTTTTTATCTTTTCAGACATAAAGTCCCAGTTTACCGCCTGCTCCGGAAAAAGTCCCGTATGCTTAAAGCCTGTGGGCTTTATTACAAATTTAAGCTCTCCATAGGACATAGTCCACGACTCCGGCGGCTTCTTTGAAAAACTCCAGCTTCCGCCGCCGCTTGAGGAACGGTGATAATGCCCCAGTGCCCTCTCCCACATAGGCGACCTCTTAGGAGTTTTCCATATTATCTGCGGGTCGGGGCGGATAAGTATATTCCCGTTCCATGACTCAAGCTTTTCCTGAGATGTTGTATCTAAAATTCTGTATTCTTTCCATTTATCTGCTATGCGCATAAACTGCTTTCCTCTGCATTAATTTTTCCACGGGCGTTTTTTTCCGAGCCACCCTTTTTCTTCCCAGTAATCAAAATCACGACCGTTTTTCATGAACTTTTTCTGCACAATCCTCATAATATTAAACATGAATCTGGTTTTAAGCGGAATGGTGATTTTTCTGCTATAACCGGAATTTAATTTTTTTGCTGTTTTTTCGGCAATTTTCTGAAGGCTTCGCTTTTTCTCAGGTTTCACTCCATCCCACGAAACTGCCGCAACAGCCGATTTAATTGTAAAAACTTTCGGTATGCCCCAGTAAAACAAACTGTCTGTAATGTCCTTGCATGCACATTTCATTCCCGCACCTGCCGCAGTTGAAATTACAACCGCCTGCTTTGAAAACATTTTTTCCTCAGGACGGTGCACCATAAATCTGTAACCATAATGGTCAAGCAGCGACTTCATCTGTCCCGTACAGTGCATGACATAAACAGGAGTTGTGAAAACAAGTACATCCGCTTTGTCAATAGCATATGTAATTTCTTTTAGTTTTTCATAATGCGGACACTTATTCTCATCCTCTGTAAAACACCGGTTGCAGCCAGTACACTGATATTCAAAGTCTTTCGGAAGAAAAAACTCTGCTACATTTCCCGAAAGTCTGTCAGTTAAAAGCTTGCCTATATTATAAGTTGACCCCTTATGATTCTGACCGTTAATAACAGTTATTCTCACTGGTGGGTACGCTCCTTTATCTTATCCGAAATTGCAATTGCATATTCGTTTATCTGCTTGAAGTCTCTGCCCTCAAGCATAACTCTTATAAGCGGCTCTGTTCCGCTTTCACGAACGAGTATTCTGCCGCTGTCTCCCAGCTGCTCCTCATAGTGTTCGATAAGGTCTGTGATCTGGCTGTCGTTTTTCCAGACCTCTCTGCTGCGGGGACTTATCTTGACATTTATCATGACCTGCGGAAAATGCTCCATACATGCAGCAAGCTCTGACATCTTTTTGCCCGATTCCGCAAGTATCTCAAGGAGCTTTGCACCGGAAAGCTGACCGTCTCCTGTATTTGCCTCATCAAGGAAAATTATATGACCGCTCTGTTCGCCCCCTAAGTTATATCCGCCCTCAAGCATCTTTTCGAGGACATACCTGTCCCCGACCTTTGTTGTCAGCATTTTTATGTTATTGTTTTTAGCAAAATATTTAAAGCCGAGATTGCTCATGACTGTCACAACAGCAGTATTCTTTTTAAGAGTTCCCTGCTCCTTCATTGCCTTTGCACAGATGGCAATAAGTCTGTCGCCGTCAATAAGCTGACCCTTTTCGTCAACAGCAAGGCATCTGTCCGCATCGCCGTCAAATGCAAGACCGGCATGACATTTCTTGTCAACCACAAACTGCATAAGTCCGCCGATATGAGTAGAACCGCAGTTGTCGTTTATATTTTTGCCGTCCGGGGAGGCATTGAGAATAAATACATTTGCTCCCAGTCCCTCAAACAGCCGCTTAGCCGTTGCGGAGGCACTTCCGTTTGCACAGTCTAAAGCAATTCTAAGTCCTGTCAGATTTCCCTTGATACACTTCATGATATATCTGATATAATCCGTCTGGGCGTCACGGTAATATGTAACCCTGCCCACATCTCCATGGGAAACAAGCTTCATCTCCTCCGGATTGTCAAGAATAAGCCTTTCTATCTCCTCTTCTATTTCATCAGAAAGCTTATAGCCTGTTGAGGAGAAAAGCTTTATGCCGTTATATTCAAAACTGTTGTGGGAAGCGGATATCATAATGCCGGCGTCAGCCTTTTTCTGTCTGACAAGGGCTGCCACTGCCGGAGTCGGAACGACCCCCAGAATTTCCGCATTTGCGCCTACAGAACAAATGCCGGCAACCAGCGAAGCCTCAAGAATGTCAGAGGAAATTCTCGTGTCCTTGCCTATATATATCGTTGGCTTATGCTTTGCTTTCTTTGCAAGCACGATAGCCGCAGCCCTTCCTATCTGCATTGCTGTTTCACACGTAAGCTCTGTAACGGCTACTCCTCTTGCACCGTCTGTACCAAATAATCTGCCCATTGTAAAAAATCTCCTGTCTGTTTTATTATTTCGGACTACTGTCCAATTATCGGAGTTACCATTTATCACAGTTTCATCTGGGAGTCATCTTCATCCACTGCATATCCGAGGTGCTCATAGGCAAGCTTTGTTGCAACTCTTCCCCTCGGAGTCCTTGCAAGAAATCCCAGTTGCATAAGAAACGGCTCGCACACATCTTCAAGGGTAACAGCCTCCTCCCCGATGGCGGAAGCAAGAGTTTCCAGTCCGGCAGGACCGCCGTTATACCCCTTTATAAGCATTGTCAGCATTCGCTTGTCAAGACTGTCAAGACCCAGGGAATCTATCTCCAGCTGATTTAAGGCTATAGCTGCAATTTCCTGAGTGATCTCACCGTTGCCCATGACCTCTGCAAAGTCCCTTACACGCTTGAGAAGCCTGTTGGCAATTCTCGGCGTTCCCCTTGCACGCTTTGCGATCTCATCCGCCCCGTCGGCTGTGCAGGGTATGCAGAGTATCTGACTGCTTCGTCTTATAATATCGCTGAGCTGTTCGGTATTGTAAAGCTCAAGGCGCTGGACGATACCAAATCTGTCACGCAGAGGGGATGTCAGCTGTCCGGCACGGGTAGTCGCTCCCACAAGGGTAAATTTCTCAAGATCCACACGGATGGAACGTGCCGACGGCCCCTTGCCTATCACGATGTCAAGGGCATTGTCCTCAAGTGCCGGATAGAGTATCTCCTCAATGGCACGGGAAAGCCTGTGTATCTCATCGATAAACAGCACGTCATTTTCCGAAAGATTTGTAAGCAGTGCTGCCAGGTCTCCCGGCTTTTCTATGGATGGTCCCGACGTTATCCTTAAATTTGCGCCCATTTCATGAGCGATAATGCCGGCAAGGGTAGTCTTTCCAAGTCCCGGAGGACCGTAAAGCAGTACATGGTCAAGAGGCTCTCCCCTTCCCCTTGCTGCTTTTATATAAATGGACAGATTTTCCTTGACCTTATCCTGTCCTATATATTCCTGAAGCGTCTGGGGACGGAGGGTAAACTCAGTTTCAGCGTCAGCTTCAGTAAATTCGGGAGCAACAGTCCGGCTCTCAAATTCAATATCTCCTGTTTCTATCAATTTTGCTGTCCTTTCTAAAAAACTATTCTACAGAAATTCCTATCATGACCGTTTCCTCAGTGGAATTATTCCACACTGAATGAGGAATACTGCCCTTTACAAGAAATGATTCATCCCTTTTTATTATGATCTCCTGATCCCCCAGCAGCACCTTTGCTTCACCCTTTGTAACTATAAAAAGATGATTGTGTTCATGAGTATGCTGCTTCAAAGGACCTCCGCCCTGCAAATCAACATACGCGACCGAGCCGTCAATGATTCTGCCGGCATTGCCGAATAATTTTTTTGCTTTGAAATTTACATGTTCCGGAGGTGTTATAAACTCATTCATATAGATTCCTTTCAGGCATAGCTCTGCCGTCTTTTCATACAGACATATTAATTATCTGTTCCGCCCAATGCCGTAAGTACAAAATGCTCCCATCTTTCCTTTATTGACCCTGCCGTCATAGATCTTCGCACCAAAAAGCTCCTCAGCAGTACTGAACTCACAGCCGTTTTCAATATCGCAGTACCCTGCCCAGTACGGTTTGTCATACTGCGGAAGATACCCGATATAATGCTCGGTTTTATCCGGGTCGTCATCAAAATAAAAGACAGTTTCATCAATTCCGTCCCCTATGCAAAATAACCGAATCAGTTCTTCGTATGATACTTTTCCGTCCATTATTTCCCACCCAGAATTTTCAGTGCCTGCTTGATAATCTTTTCTGTTGGGAGTGCAGTATCAGTTTTTGAAACTGCCTCTGCGACCTCTGCCTGTGAAAAGCCAAGAGTTATAAGGGCAGTTATTGCCTCGTCACAGTTATCCCCCTGGGGAATGCCGACATTGCCGGAGGCTTTTATATCCTCGGCGCTAATACCTTCCTTTGCCACCTTATCCTTCAGCTCAAGGACTATTCTCTGGGCAAGCTTTGGACCTACGCCCTTTGTTTTAGTAAACACCTTGCTCTCACCGGAGGCGATCGTAAGGGCGAAACGCTGTGCGTCAACGTCCGAAAGTATGGACAGTGCCATTTTGGGTCCTACTCCCGAAACCGAAATCAGCAGCTTAAAACAGTGAAGCTCCTGTTTTGAGCAGAAACCGAAAAGCTCCACATTATCCTCACGCACATACAGATATGTATACAGAAACACCTCGCTGCCTGTTTCGCCTATCTGGGCAGCAGTAGCACATGTAATCCTGCATGCGTAGCCTATGCCGCTGCACTCCACAACCGCCAGAAACGGTTCCTTATGAGTAAGCTCTCCTCTTATACTGTATATCATTTTTTTCACCTTGTTGTTTTTATTCCCTTGCAGCAGTGACCGTGACAGATAGCAAGGGCAAGGGCATCCGCTGCGTCATCAGGTTTCGGGATCTGCTCCAGCCTTAAAATACGCCTTGTCATATCCATAACCTGTTTCTTTTCAGCTCTGCCGTAGCCGACTACCGCCTGTTTCACCTGCAATGGAGTATATTCAAAAATCGGAATATTATGCCTTACCGCAGAAAGCACAACAACTCCCCTTGCCTGGGCAACGTCAATACCTGTTTTCTGGTTATTTGTAAAAAACAGCTTTTCTATTGCCATACAGTCCGGTGCGAACCTTTCACAGATAAAGTCCATGTCATCGGCTATCGCTTTAAGTCTCTGAGGAAAGTCCGTATGAGCTTCCGTCAGGATCGCACCGTATTCGACAGGCATAAAACTTCTACCGTTATAGTCGGTAACGCCAAAGCCCACTATGGCATAACCGGGGTCGATCCCAAGAATACGCAAATAAACACTCCCTCAAAAATATATTCATGTTTTATTATATCACATAACACCTGCCACTTTCAATAGTTAAATGAGAAATATCCGTAAAAATTGTCGCAAAATTATTTTTTTAATATTTTGATGTAAAACTTCACAAATTTCACAGGCGGTGAATCCCAAAAAATCTCTGTATTTTCCCTTGACAAAAAGTCAAAAATAATATATCATATATGTATTAATAAAGGGGAGTAGCCGGCAGGGGTTCCTGTTTATGTTTACGTCAATCCCGGCATTTTATGTCCGTAACATATCTAAACGGCAAGACTTTTGTTAAAATCATCGGGTGATTTTGACAAAAGTCTTTTTTTATTGCCCGAAAAATTAAGGAGTAGAAAATATGAGCGAAAATTATCAGAAGTCAAAGGAGCAGCTTTTCAGTGAGCTGGGTTCGTCCTCAGGAGGTCTTACAGGCAGTCAGGCTGAAGCAAACACTGAAAAATACGGCAAAAACGAACTGCTTGAAGAAAAACCGAAAAGTCCTTTCATTATCTTTCTTGAACAGTTCAAGGATTTTCTCGTAATTATTCTTATTGCTGCGGCTATAGTTTCAGCAGTCCTGAAGGATGTTGAAAGTGCGGTGGTTATTCTGGCAGTAATTACGATGAATGCTATTCTGGGTACAGTACAGACCCTCAAGGCGTCCAAATCCCTGAGCAGTCTTAAAAAGCTTTCCGCCCCAAATGCGAAAGTCGTAAGAGACGGAAATACTATAGTTATCCCCTCAGAGGATGTAACTGTCGGGGATGTGGTAATTCTTGAAGCCGGAGACTTTATCTGCGCTGACGGACGAATTCTTGAAAGTGCAAGCCTGAAGGTCAATGAAAGTGCCCTTACCGGCGAAAGCGTAAGCGTTGAAAAAGCTGACGAAACATTCGACAAGGAGCTTGCGCTGGCTGACAGAACCAACATGGTTTATTCCGGAAGCTTTGTAACCTACGGACGTGCAAGCTTCCTTGTAACAGATATCGGAATGAACACAGAGGTAGGCAAGATCGCTTCACTCCTTAAAAGTGCAAAGGAGAGAAAAACCCCTCTCCAGGTAAATCTTGACAACTTCGGCAAAAAACTTTCCATTGGAATAATGTTTATATGTGCACTTGTTTTCGGTCTCAGTGTATTCAGAGGTGTAAACGTAATGAACGCCTTCCTGTTTGCTGTAGCTCTTGCAGTTGCTGCTATCCCGGAGGCTCTCAGCTCTATTGTTACTATCGTGCTTTCCTTCGGAACACAGAAAATGTCCAAAGAAAATGCAATTATAAGAAAGCTCCAGGCGGTCGAAGGCTTAGGAAGCGTTTCAATTATCTGCTCGGACAAGACCGGTACTCTTACCCAGAATAAAATGACCGTCAAGAAAATATATGTTGACGGAAAGGTCATCGGCTGTGATGAGGCAGATTTCAGCAACGAGCATCAGAAAAGCCTTCTTCTTTCAAGTATCCTCTGCAACGATTCCGAATGCAGGGACGGCAAGGAGATCGGCGACCCGACAGAAACTGCACTTGTAAACTTCGGTGCAAAGTATAATTTCAGTTTTGAACGTATCCGTGAAAAATATCCGAGACTTTCAGAAATACCCTTTGACTCGGACAGAAAGCTTATGTCCACCGTTCACAGCGTAAACGGAAAGCTTACAATGCTTACCAAGGGTGCGACCGATGTTCTGCTGGACAGAATGAATATTTCCGATGATGTCAGAGCGGCTGTTACTGAAACAACAAAGCAGCTTTCCTCCCAGGGACTTCGTCTTCTGTGCTTTGCATACAAGGAGATTGAAAATACCGATATCGGACTTGAGGATGAAAACGGTCTTGAATTTATGGGTCTTATCGCAATGATGGATCCGCCGAGAGAGGAATCAAAGGCAGCCGTTGCAGAATGTATCAGTGCCGGAATAAAACCTGTTATGATAACAGGCGACCACAAGGTCACTGCTGCGGCAATAGCAAAGGAAATCGGCATATTAAGAGACTTCTCCGAAGCCGCTGAGGGCAGCGAAATAGACAGCCTTTCGGATGAACAGCTTATGGAGTATGTTCCTACAAAATCCGTATATGCAAGAGTTTCACCGGAGCATAAGATCAGGATAGTCAAGGCATGGCAGGAACGTGGAAACATTGTCGCAATGACCGGAGATGGTGTAAACGATGCACCCGCCTTAAAGCAGGCTGATATCGGCGTAGCCATGGGAATTACCGGTACGGAAGTTTCAAAGGATGCAGCGTCAATGGTTCTTGCGGATGACAACTTTGCAACTATCGTAAAAGCAGTAAACAACGGCAGAAACATTTACGCCAATATCAAGCGTTCAATACAGTTCCTGCTGTCGGGAAATATGGCAGGTATTTTCGTGGTTCTCTTCGCTTCGCTGGCAGCTCTTCCGGTGCCCTTTGCGGCAGTTCACCTTCTGTTCATAAACCTGCTTACAGACTCTCTGCCGGCTATCGCTCTGGGACTTGAACCACATACAAAGGATGTCATGAAGGAAAAGCCACGTCCCATAAACGAATCCATTCTTACTAAATCCTTTATCTTCAGCGTCCTTACAGAAGGTCTTGTAATAGCCATTGCATCGGCGGCATGCTTCCTCATCGGACTTCAGACGAATGACGCAACAGCAAGCACTATGGCTTTTGCAAGCATCTGTCTCTCAAGACTTATACACGGATTCAACTGCAAGTCAGACAAGCCTGTGTTATTTACAAAGAAGTTCTTTAATAACCTGTTTGTAGTCGGCGCACTGATAGTCGGACTGATACTGCTCTCTGTTGTTTTATTTATTCCTCCTGTTGCCGGAGTATTCAAAGTCGAAGCTCTTTCCACAGTGCAGATCCTTACAATTGCAGGAACGTCTGTGGGAACGCTTATTGTCATTCAGCTCATGAAGCTTATTAAAAAGCATGTGAAAAAAGCATAATTTTAAAGGCAGAGCCTGTCAGCAAGCTCTGCCTTTTATCGTGAAAGGAAGATACAATTGAACACATACCTTAAAGCTGCGGAATTTCTGGGAAACATATTCTCCGCCGCACCAATTATTTTTACCGCATATTTTATCATCATAAACATAATTTCATTCGCAATGTTTTACGCCGACAAGCAAAAGGCAAAAAAGCACCTCTGGAGAATACCTGAAGCTACTCTCCTGCTGACTGCCTTTATAGGCGGAAGCATAGGAGCCTGTGCAGCGATGAAGCTTTTCAGACATAAGACAAAGCATCCGAAATTTTATATTCTTGTCCCTGTCTTTATTATACTTCATGTGCTTGTTATTGTAACCGGAATAATTGGAATACTCTGAAATAATACTAATCCTCAAAACTGTAATATATATTACAGTTTTGAGGGCGGATGCGGTTAAATGTTAACAGCCGTTGAAAACCCTGACGCTGACTGCGATATATCTATTTACTCCGGCAGCTTTTCTGAACCTATGGATATCAGCATGATAGCAGTGGTAAGACTTGACGGAGTTTATTATCCTATCGGATAGACTGTCCATATTGTCTGCTATTGTTAAAGTTATAAAACCTGATGCACTCCCATTCATGGAAGTGCCTCTGTTATTACTTATTAGTTAAGTGCTGCCTTAATAGCGTCAACCTTGTCAGTCTTTTCCCAGGCAACGCCCAGATCTTCACGTCCCATATGTCCGTATGCCGCAAGCTTTCTGTACTGCGGTTTTCTAAGATCAAGCATTTTAATGATAGCTGCCGGTCTGAGGTCGAACACCTTGTCAACCGCTGCTGAAAGTTTTTCCTCATCAACCTTGCCTGTTCCAAAGGTATCAACGAGAATTGAGACTGGCTTTGCCACACCGATAGCGTAAGCCAGCTGTACTTCGCACTTATCCGCAAGTCCTGCTGCAACAATATTCTTTGCAATATATCTTGCTGCATAAGCTGCTGAACGGTCAACCTTCGTCGGGTCCTTACCGGAGAATGCACCGCCGCCGTGACGTGAATATCCGCCGTAGGTATCAACAATTATCTTTCTGCCTGTAAGACCGCTGTCGCCCTGAGGACCGCCGATAACAAAACGTCCTGTCGGATTGATAAAATACTTTGTATTTTCATCAATCAGGTTTTCCGGTACTACCGGCTTAATAACATATTCCTTTATGTCACTCTTGATCTGATCAAGAGAAATTTCAGCAGAATGCTGTGTAGATACAACGATAGTATCAATTCTTACCAGCTTGTCTCCGTCATATTCAACAGTAACCTGTGTCTTGCCGTCCGGACGGAGGTAACGGAGCGTACCGTCCTTTCTTACCTCTGTAAGCTTCAGTGCAAGCTTATGAGCCAGGGAAACAGGCATCGGCATAAGCTCAGGAGTTTCATTGCAGGCATAGCCGAACATAAGTCCCTGATCCCCCGCACCAGTAGAGTTGTCATCAGCAGTATCGCCCTCTCTTGACTCCAGTGCTTCGTTAACGCCCATCGCAATATCAGCTGACTGTTCATCAATAGATGTGATAACAGCGCATGTGTGACCATCAAAGCCATATTTTGCACGGTCATAACCGATATCAACAACAACATCCCTTACGATCTTGGGGATGTCAATGTCAGCCTTTGTGCTGATCTCTCCCATACAGAGAACCATACCTGTTGTACATGCTGTTTCACATGCAACTCTTGAGTTTGGATCCTGTTCCAGCAGTGCGTCAAGAACTGCGTCTGAGATCTGGTCGCAGATCTTGTCGGGATGTCCTTCTGTAACGGATTCTGAAGTAAATAACCTTTTTGCCATTTTTCTGTGCTGTCTTAAAAGACAGCCTCCTTTCGTATATTTTCAGAAAATACATTCACCCGTCTATGTAAAGAAAAAGCACTCAGACATAATATCCGAATGCTGTGATTTTTTTAATAAAAATCCTCATCTCTCGGATAAACCGCAGGAATTAGCACCTTTCTTGATTATTTTACAATTAGGTTGCCGGGCTTCACAGGACCTGTTCCTCCACCACTCTTGATAAGGCGAATTTCTTTCCATTTACATTATACACTATACACCACATTATGTCAATACCTTTTTTTACAAAAAAGCCATTAATCCGACAGAAAATATCTGAATAGTTGTAATTAACTTTTTTCCTTTCGTGATGATTAATTCCGGCAGACAGAGTCTGCAATAGTTAAGGGGACACTCAGAAAGTGTCCCCCCTCTTAGCTGTTCTGAAAAATCCGGCAGATTATTCTTCTTCGGTATCATCTGCCTCTTCAGTGTCATCTCCAAAATAGTCAAATTCAAGACTCTCGCCGCAATTTGGACATTCAATGAAACCCTCTTCAAGCATGTCCTCATCAAGAACGACCGTCTCGCCGCAAACCGGACAGCAAACCTCATAAAGCTCATCGTCTTCGTCGAAGTCATAATCATCGTCACAGCAATCGCAGTCACATTCATCATCCAAGTCATAATAATCTTCTTCAAGTTCCCCAAGGTCTGCGTCAAGGATATCGCAGAGCTCTGTAAGCTCGTCAACCTGTGACTGAAGGTCATCAACGCTTTCCACCATCTCGCTCATAACTTCCGTCATCTGAACCAGAAGCTTGCCCTCCTTGGTAGAAGTATCAATATCCAGACCGTCAAGCAGTCCCTGCAAATACGACATTTTTTCGCTGAGATTCATAATGTATACCTCCCTGAATGATTGTATGAACCTTTCCATATAAAGCATGTTAAAAGGCTTTACGCAGAACAGATCCAGGTTTTGAGAAAACTTCCTTTATAACTTTACCGAACGGTAAAATTACGCTCTTTCCATATATTCACCTGTTCTTGTATCAATACGGATCTTGTCGCCCTGATTGATGAACAGAGGAACCCTTACTTCTGCACCTGTTTCAAGTGTTGCAGGCTTTGTAGCGTTTGTTGCTGTATCACCCTTTACACCAGGTTCAGTTTCAGTAATTTCAAGCTCTACGAATGTTGGCGGCTCTACTGCAAATACATTGCCCTTATATGAACAGATCTTGCAGATCATTTCTTCCTTGACAAACTTGAAGTTGTCACCAAGGATATCCTCACCGATCGGGATCTGTTCATAGGTCTCTGTATCCATGAAGTAGTAAAGCTGACCGTCATTATATGAATACTGCATATCCTTTCTCTCAATGAAAGCAGTAGGATATTTGTCTGTAGGGTTAAAGGAACGTTCAACCACAGCTCCAGTAATAACATTCTTGAATTTTGTTCTTACAAATGCAGCTCCCTTGCCCGGCTTTACATGCTGAAACTCAATAACCTGAACAACATTTCCGTCAAGTTCAAATGTTACGCCGTTTCTGAATTCACCTGCTGAAATCATAAATTACCTCCAAATATAACAAATAAAAATTCTGTTTTTATAAAAAACAAGTGTAATACATACTAATATTATACTACAAATCAAACACTTTTTCAATACCCTTTTATAAAATTATCATTTTTTTAGGGCATTTGGTTAAATTGCGGCATGAATTTTCGGTAACAACAACAAAATCCTCTATTCTGACACCGAATTTATCCGGCAGATATATTCCCGGCTCAACTGTTACTACCATATTTTCCCTGAAAACTGTCACTGATTTTGATGATGCGTTTGGGTACTCGTGAATTTCCATACCCACACCATGCCCGAGGGAATGTCCGAACGCATCACCATAGCCTTTTTCGGTTATGATCTGTCTTGCAGTATTGTCAAGCTGACTTCCGGTTATACCGCTTTTTACGCTGCCAAGTGCTGCAAGCTGTGCCTCAAGGACAATGTTATAGACCTTCTCCATTTCCTCTGTGGGACTGCCAACGCAGATGGTTCTCGTCATATCGCTGTGATATCCGTCATACACAGCCCCGAAGTCCATCAGGACGAAATCTCCTTCCTTTACCATGGCATTTCCCGGAACGCCATGAGGCATGGAGGTATTGGCGCCTGTCAGGGCTATAGTTTCAAAAGAAAGTTCCTCAGCGCCGCCATACAGCATGAGACTGTCAAGCTTTAAGGCAATTTCTCGTTCTGTGACTCCAGGGCGGATAAAATTCAGTACCTCATCAAATGCTGTCTCAGCAATACGCTGTGCCTTTTCTATTTTCTCCAGCTCGTCTTCAGATTTTACTGTTCTCAGCCGGTATATTTCGTTGCTCAGCTCATCGGTTGCAATAAAGCTGCAGTCCGGAAGCTTCTGCCTGAAAAGCTCCAGTGTGCTTATGGTCATCGCCTTTGATTCAACAGCAATAGATTTCGCATTATGCTTTTTCATAAGTCCGGATATCTGTTCGTTAAGATTATTCTGCTCTATTACCTCGCAGTCGGAAACCGTCTTTCTTGCCTTTTCAATATAGCGAAAGTCAATGATGAAATAAGCCTTTTCCGGAAATGCCAGAATAAGTCCTGCCGAGGATTTCATTCCGGTAAAATATCTTCTGTTGACATCAGAGGTTATCATTACAGCGTCAGCATTTTCAGGGAATTTTATATTTTCAATCCTGCTCATAATACTTCACCAGTGCATCCACAGCAAGAAAATATGAAGCAAGTCCGAATCCTGAAATACTGCCCCTGCATACAGGAGCTATGACAGAATTTTTCCTGAACTCATCCCTTGCAAAAACATTGCTTATATGGACCTCTATTACAGGGATATTTATAGCCGCTATTGCGTCACGGATGGCATAGCTGTAATGGGTAAAAGCTCCCGCATTGAGTACAACTCCGTCAAAGGAAAGCCTTGCGGAGTGAAGCTTGTCAATTATTGCCCCCTCGTGATTAGACTGGAATATCTCGCATTTTACCCCCATTGAGTCTGCCTTGTCCATAAGCCTTTCACAGAGTGTTTCATAGGTATCATCTCCGTAAATTCCCGGCTCACGTTCTCCAAGAAGATTCAGATTAGGTCCGTTTATTACAAGTATTTTTTTCATTTTTCCTCTCCCATATACTTTATAAATTCATTTTTCATTGCCGCTGCATCCTCTGCCTGTGTTCCGGCACTTTCACAGATAAATACCGGCGAAAGATTTTTTCTTGCCGTAAGCTCCATAAGCGGTTCAAAATCAGGACCGTATTCAGTGTCCGCAAAGGTAAGATGCTTTTTTTCACCGCCCGGATCAGTATACATGATCTTGGAAAAATGGCTGTGGAACACCCTGAGCCTGTCCGCCCCGAGCCTGTTCTCTACCATATCAAACATTTTCTCATAATCATCTATAGATTTTATTCCGCCCATAGTCCTTGCGTTCAGGTGTCCGAAATCGATACACGGAATAAACGTATCGTCCAGTCGGCACATTTCAAGCACTTCTTCAAGGTTGCCAAGCTGATTTGTCTTGCCCATTGTTTCGGGACAGAAATGTATGCTTTCAAAGCCCTGTTCCACTGCCTGTTTCCTTGCACGGACAAGAGTGTCCTTTGCAAGCTCCAGTGCCTCCTCACGGCTTATCTTTGCGCAGGAACCGCTGTGAATAACTATTCTGTCCGCCCCTATCCTCATTGCAGCGTCACAGCTCTGGAGTATGTAATTTATGCTGTTGTCACGTTTTTCCGGTTCTACAGAAGAAAGGGAAATAAAATACGGGGCATGGAGCGAAAGATATATCCCGTTCTGTTCCGCCTTTGAGCGAAGCTCTGCGGCGGTTTTATCACTTACTCTTACTCCTCTTCCGCACTGGTATTCGTAACAGTCAAGACCCATTTCTTTCAGAAACAGCGGTGCATCCGCTGATGATTTATACCTGGCAGAAAAGCTTTCCGAGTTTCCCGCAGGTCCGAATTTTGCAGACATTTTCCGTCTCCTTTCTGTTTCATATGGTTTCCGTAAGTTTTGGTAAAAATGGTTTTTCAATAATTCTTTTAAATCTGAGGAATTTCTTATCCCTGCCCTCTTTTTCAATGGGGTAAACAAAGATGCCTCTTATTCTTTTGAGATTTGCACCGAGCATGTCAGTAAATATCTGATCCCCCACAACTGCAAGCTGTGCAAAGGGAATATTCATAAGCTTCTGCGCCCTGTTAAAGCCGCTTGCCAGAGGTTTTTTTCCCTCGCATATATAATCAAGTCCCAGCATGTCCGCAAAGGGCTTGACTCTCGGCGGATGATTATTTGATACTATCACCATTTTTACACCGTTTGATTTTATCTCGGAGATCCAGTCAGTAACCCCGTCAGCCGGACGCGGATTATCGTGAGTTGTAAGAGTATTGTCAAGATCGAGCAAAAGCCCCTTTATATTATGCTTCTTTAAGAATGCCGGTCTTATTTCAAGAACTCTTCTGAATGCAAAATCAGCTTTAAACAGCATAAACGTTTCACCCTTCCGATATATATTATACAACAATCATCTGTCGAATTACAATGAAATCCGCTCCCCCTGAGCGTATGCATTAAAAATAAAAGGCGAGCAAAAATTGCCCGCCCTTTTTTGTCTTTTAGCATGTACAACAATTTAATTGTTCAGAACAAATTAATATTTGCGCTTACGAGCTGCCTCAGACTTCTTTTTACGCTTTACTGAAGGCTTTTCGTAGTGTTCTCTCTTACGAACTTCAGCGATAACGCCATCCTTAGCACATGATCTCTTAAAACGCTTAAGAGCTGTATCTAACGATTCGTTCTTTCCAACGCGAACTTCTGCCACTGTTTTCCCTCCCTTTGTCCCTAAGAAAGAGGTTTTTTGGATCTGCAAGACCCAATTTATACTAATCATATCACATGAAATGTGAATGTCAGTCATCAACCTTTGTTCTTATTTCAACAGCAGAAAATACTTCTGTTTAAGATACATTCTATTTTACCATAAATATTTTCGTTTGTCAAGTTGGTATTTTTAATTTTGTCACTTTACAACAAAATTTACCAGTTTATTTGGTACATATACCTGTTTTATTAACGCTTTTTCTCTGATACTCTCGCTGACTTTCTCATCTTTGAGCGCCATGGCAAGAATTTCTTCCTTGTCACCGTCCACAGGTACAGTAAGCCTTGTCTTGATTTTTCCGTTTACCTGAACAACGATCTCGACTGTATTTTCAGTGCAGAGGGATTCGTCATACTCTGCCCACTTCTGCTGGTTGAGTATCTCGCCGAAATTACTCTCAAACATCTCCTCAGTAATATGCGGTGCAAAAGGATTGAGAAGAATAAGGAAGGTTCTCAGCTCTGCACGGTTTATGCTGCCTGCTGAGTTAATTTCATTGAGAAGTGCCATCATTGCAGCTATCGCCGTATTGAATTTAAGGTTTTCAATATCCTCGCTGACCTTTTTAATGGTCTTGTGAAATGACGAAGTAAGCTCTTCCCTGTAGCTGTCGCCGTCAATGAGATTATCCTGAAGTGCCCATACTCTGTCAAGAAATCTCTTGCAGCCCTTAATGCTGGAAGGACTCCAGGGGGCAGTTTTCTCAAAGTCGCCGATAAACATCTCATAAAGTCTCAGTGTATCAGCTCCGTATTCCTTTACAACGTCGTCCGGATTTATAACATTTCCCCTCGACTTGGACATCTTCTGTCCGTCCTCACCCAGGATCATTCCGTGGGATGTACGCTTCATGTACGGCTCTTTAGTAGTTGTAACGTCAATATCGTTAAGGAACTTATGCCAGAAACGTGAGTAAAGCAGGTGGAGAGTTGTGTGCTCCATGCCGCCATTGTACCAGTCTACCGGCATCCAGTAGTCCAGAGCTTCCTTTGAAGCAAGCTCGTTTTCATTTTTCGGGTCACAGTATCTGAGGAAGTACCATGAAGAGCCTGCCCACTGGGGCATAGTATCAGTCTCTCTCTTTGCCGGACCTCCGCAGTGAGGACAGGTAGTATTAATAAAGCTGTCAAGGGTAGCAAGAGGGCTTTCACCGTTATCTGTAGGCATATAGCTGTCAACGTCCGGAAGAGTAAGAGGAAGTTCACTTTCCGGTATTGCAACATATCCGCACTTTTCACAGTGTACTATCGGGATAGGTTCTCCCCAGTATCTCTGGCGTGAAAATACCCAGTCACGGAGCTTGTAGTTTACCTTGGATTTTCCCTTGCCGGTCTCCTCAAGCCATTCCTTCATTTTTACCTTTGCGTCCTCAACAGAAAGTCCGTTAAGGAAATCACTGTTTACCATAACGCCGGTAGCACAGTCGGTAAAGGCTTCCTTCTGAACGTCAATATCTCCCTTGCCCTTTACAACTTCAATTATAGGAAGATTGAAAAGCTCTGCAAAGTCGTGGTCACGTTCATCGTGGGCAGGAACCGCCATAATTGCACCGGTACCGTATGACATGAGAACATAGTCGGAAATAAAGATCGGGATCTCCCTGCCGTTTACGGGGTTTATTCCCTTTACACCTTTGAGCATAACTCCGGATTTTTCCTTGTTCATTTCTGTTCGGTCGAAGTCGGACTTTCTCGCAGCCTTTTCCTGATACTCTCTTATTTCATCCATATTCTCAAGCCTGTCAGCCCATTTTTCAATGTACGGATGCTCCGGGGCGATTACCATATATGTCGCACCGAAAAGTGTGTCCGGTCTTGTTGTGTATACAGTAAGGATATCTCCGGCAGTGGAGGTGAAGTTGACCTCGGCACCGGTGGAACGTCCTATCCAGTTTACCTGAGTGGATTTGATCTTGTCAAGGTAATTTACCTCTGAAAGGTCATCAAGAAGTCTCTGGGCGTATTCAGTGATCTTGAGCATCCACTGGGACTTGACCTTTCTCACAACCTCGCCGCCGCATCTTTCGCAGCATCCCCCCACGACTTCCTCATTGGCAAGAACCACCTTACAGGAGGTACACCAGTTTACTGCCATTTCCTTTTTATATGCCAGACCCTTTTTGAACATCTGGAGGAAAATCCACTGTGTCCACTTGTAATAATTCGGGTCGGTGGTGTTGATTTCTCTTTCCCAGTCAAAGGAAAGTCCGAGCATTTTAAGCTGTTCTTTAAACCGTGAAATATTTTTTTCTGTTACAACTGCCGGATGAATTTTATTCTTTATAGCATAGTTTTCTGTAGGCAGACCAAACGCATCCCATCCCATAGGAAACAGTACATTATAGCCCTCAAGGCGTCTTTTCCTTGAAACAATATCCATTGCCGTATACGGACGGGGGTGACCTATATGGAGTCCCTGTCCTGACGGATATGGAAACTCAACGAGAGCGTAAAACTTAGGCTTTGAATAGTCTGTACCTGCTCTGAAAGTATTATGCTCATCCCAGTATTTCTGCCACTTTTTTTCTATGGCAGCAAAGTTGTATCTTTCACTCATTTACTATATCATTCCTTTAAAATTTTTATTCTGTGACTTTTACTGTCCGCCTGTTATATCAGAGATGCTGTTTGAAAAATGCTCCCTGACACTGGCTGCCATGCACAGCACAAGTGCGCAGATAACATCAACAAAAGCTTCGCCAAGATAGATAAGGCTGCGTATCATTGAGTCGATGCTGAACAGACCCTTGATATTGCCAAGAAGATTCACTGCAACTATTACAACAGCAATGACGGCAACAGCGTAATTGGTATACTTGATGCCGAGGTATCCCAGAACAAGGGCAAGCACTGCAAACAGCAGATAAACAAAGTTAATTCCGCCGCCCACAAAGATATTAAGGATCTCCTTGCATACGAACCATGCTCCAATCAGAAGCGAAATGCTGCGTCCTGATGAATTTTTTGTACTCATGATAAATCACTCTCCTGTCACAAACTGTTCAATGTCGATTCTTTCCCCGTCAGCCCAGAGTCTTTCAAGCTGATAATAATCCCTTGCTTCCTTATAAAAAACATGCACGACGATATCACCGTAGTCAAGTATCACCCAGTTTGAGCCGTTATAGCCTTCTTTTCTTTCCGGCTCGACTCCTGCCTGTGACATCTGATACTCGACCTCCTCGGCAAGGGTTCTTGTCTGAGTTGAGCTGTTGCCGCTTGCTATAATAAAGTAATCGGCAATGATCGTCAGATCGCTTATTTTAATAGCCTGAATGCCCTCCGCCTTTTTGGTGTCAAGTGTTTTGATTATAAGTCTGAGTTTTTCTTCCTGTGTCATATATATCTCCATTCTGCCGCCGGATTTGCAATATTAACGGAAACAGAAATCTTGCAGCGGCTCCTTTAGCTCTTTTCCGTTTTGTTCGGCACAGCCCTTGCTTTAATAGCCGTATCCATACTCATCGTATGTATATTCCCCATATCCGTAATCATATTCATCATATTCATAATCATAGTCATTTCCGTAATCGTTTCCGCCGTTTGAGAAGCCGAAAACTTCATCAGATTCCTCTGATTCTTCATATGTAGCGGTCGTTTTCTTTTTGCTCTCTCCCGGCGTTGCACCGTCTGCTATATCCTGGAGAGTGTCCTGATTCTCATCATAAATATCTGTAAGATATTCCCCTTCCTCAACAAGCTCTGTAATAGGAAGTTCATCATAAGTAAGATCTACCTGATATGGTCTGAAATATTTATTCAGGACATCCACCGTAGCTTTCTTATGGATAGACCACACTGAATAATCACCATAATATGCACCCTCTCCCGGAACAAGCTGTACAGTGACCTTGTCCATATCAATGAGAGTTCCGAAATCCGCAAGGATGCTCAACTCGCCAAGGGTCATATCCGTTGCGATGAGCTTTTTGTTATAGACCTCCTTCAGGAAGGATGTAAGCTCAACAGTACCCATATCAAGAGCCTTTTCCATACACGCTGCCATGAATATTCTCTGTGCCTTCACACGTCCGATATCGCCTTCGTCGTAACCCTTTCTGGCACGTACCATAAGCTCTGCCTGCTTGCCGTCAAGAACCTGTTCTCCGGCATAGAGGATCTTGTCGTAGGAGTAGAAAACATCCTCCGGGAGATTTATCGGAATACCTCCGATAAGATCAACTATATCAACTATATCATCACAGCCTGTTGTAACGTACCTGTCGATAGGTATGCCGAAAGTTTCCCTTACGGCATTTACCGTCCTCTGAATAGGGATAAGATCCTCGTCTCCGCATGTGTATACGCTGTTTATCTTTCCTGTTTCACTTGAAGTAAAATCAGGTACGAAGCTGTCACGGGGTATCTGGAGTACATCCAGCTTATGATTATTTATGTCAAACAAAAACAGCATCATTACATCCGAAAGCTCTCTGGATTCATCGAAGCCGAGAACAAGAACAGTAAACTGTCCCTCAATTATCTGGTCATTGGTAAACTCACGCTTATCATCGACGTTTTCAGCCCCGCTTGCAAGAGCATAGCTGTTTGTATCTGCTGACAAAAGTCCTTCCGTTTCAGCCAGCGGCTGAAGCTCCTTGATATATCTTATAATAGAAATGCGCTCAGTGTATGTTACTCCGCCCTTATTTCTTTCCACAGGAATTATCGGGATATTCAAGACCATTACCACGACAATAATGACACCTATAACAACGGAGGCTGCAATTATTACTTTTTCCTTGGTCGAAGCCTTTTTCTTTTTCATCTGAACTTTTCTGCTACTTTTTGACATCATTCTTCTCCTTATTTTTCCTGCGGACTCCATAAAGATACGTATACTGATTATACAGATCTACAGTACATTCGGGTATATAGCCATGCTTCTTAATGACGCTTGTCACAGAATAGCATACCGCCTCATACATAGCCTTTTCAAAATCGGAAAAGGCAAGCTTTCTCATTTTGTCTGCGTCCTTATAATCTCTCTCCTCGGAGATGAGATCTGCCATATAGACTATTTCCTCAAGCTGTGACATTCCCGCTCTTCCGACGGTATGATACCTGACAGCATTTATTATATCACTGTCGTCTATGCCAAGCTCGGCTTTGATATAATAAGCTGCAGCCGGTCCGTGCCAGAGTGCTTTGGACGACAGCTCCGCCCCCGAAAGCTTCATATTTCCTTTAAGCATAAGTTCTTCCTGTTCATCTGCCGGAATCTCCTTGCATATATCATGAATCAGTCCGGCAAGATAAGCTTTTTCAGGCTCCCCGCCGTATTTTTCCGCAAGCCTCATTGCTGCATCCGCAACATTAAGGGAATGATTCAAACGTTTTTTTGACAATCGTTTCTTCAGCAGTAATTTGATCTCATCAACAGAGTACATCTGCTCTTTCCTCCGATATTTCCGGAATTGCCGCCCGGAAGTTCTGCAGTTTATGCAAAAATCCCCCGGCAATTACAAAATACTTTATTTTTTTGAGTATAAATACCTCAGCATAATATATTCTACTACTTTTTCATTCAAATAGCAAGATAAATTTTCGTTATTTTTTATCATTTTCCTTAATTTTGTAGATGATACAGGAACCACACTGTTATTTACAACAATAACCTTTCCGCAGCCGCCCAGTCTTTTGGCTATATTATACAATTCGTCAAAATCAGTCCCTGATCTTGAAACTGCCGCAAGAGTGACGTTTCTGAGAATTTCCTCGTATTTGTACCAGCTTTCAAAGGAAAGCAGCATATCACTGCCCACCATAAGAAACAATTCATCATCCGGATAAAGCTCCCTGAAATGCCGGACGGTGTAGATACTATAGCTTTTTCCCGTTCTCGAAACTTCAAAATCACTCACCTCAAATCCGGGATGATCTTCCACGGCAAGACGACACATTTCAAGCCTGTCAGCTGCATCCGCATATTCCTCGCTGGATTTGTGGGGGGCTGTACCGGATGGAATGAAAATGACCCTGTCCAGCAAAAGCTCATCCTTTACCGATACCGCAAGGTTTATGTGTCCATTGTGGATGGGATTGAAGCTTCCGCCGAAAAGTCCGATCCTTGCCATCAGAGTCTGATATTAACAACAGGTTCCTTGGGATTTCTCTTAAACAGAACAAACCTGCTGCCAATGACCTGTACTACATCTGCCCCTGTTTTTCCGGCAATTTCCTCTGCCGCCTCTTTTGCTGACAAGGCACTGTTGTCGAGAACACGGAGCTTTATCAGTTCTCTTTTTCTCAGTGCGTCCTCAACCTGTGCTATAAGGGCATCAGAAATACCGCCCTTTCCTATCTGAAATATAGTTTCATAGCCTGATGCTATTCCACGGAGCTTTGCTCTCTGCTTGCTGTTTAACATAAATTATCCTTTCATCATTTCACGGAGCTGACTGAGCGCCCTTCCCCTGTGGCTGATCTTGTTTTTTTCATCCGGCGATATCTGTGCAAAGGATCTGTCACCGTACATAAATACCGGGTCATATCCGAATCCGTTTTCCCCCAGAGGTTCAAATCCTATTCTGCCTCTGCATTCTCCCCGGATATAATGCTCTGTTCCTTCCTCATCTATATAGCATATCTCACAGACAAATGCCGCCGAGCGCTTTTCCTCGGGAACCCCTGAAAGCTCTTTCAGAAGCTTTTCGTTTCTGTCTGCATCCGTTGCATTCTCTCCGGCATAGCGGTGGGAATAAACTCCCGGAGCACCGTTTAAATATTCAACTTCAAGTCCGCTGTCATCTGCAATGACAGCACTTCCCGTTATATTATATATGGCTCTTGCCTTTATTGCGGCATTTTCCCTGAATGTACTGCCGTTTTCCTCGATCTCCATATCAATTCCGGCGTCCCTCATCGATACTATCTCAAAACCATGAGGAGACAGAATTTCAGTTATTTCCCTTACCTTGCCCTTATTATTGCTGGCAAGAATGATCCTACTGCTCATCTTCTTCCTCCGTTTCATCGCTGTCATTATCCGGTTCTTCTCTTTCACCATCATTTCCGCTGTTTTCAAAAAGCGCCCTTACAAAGTCCCTGCTGTCAAATGGCTGGAGGTCGTCAATTTTTTCTCCCACGCCGATAAGCTTTACAGGAATGCCCAGTTCATTCTTTATTGAAATTACAATACCGCCCTTTGCAGTACCGTCAAGCTTTGTAAGAACGATACCGGTAATAGGCGCAACCTCTTTGAAAAGTCTTGCCTGATTTACGGCATTCTGACCGGTGGTAGCGTCAAGGACAAGGAGAACCTCCTTGGAACTGTCCGGCGCTTCCCTGTCAATGATCCTGTTCATCTTTGCAAGCTCATCCATAAGGTTTTTCTTGTTGTGGAGTCTGCCTGCCGTATCGCAGATGAGTATGTCAGCATTTCTTGCCTTAGCAGCGGATATTGCGTCGAATACCACCGATGCCGGATCCGAGCCTTCATCATGCTTTACAAGCTCCGCACCGGAACGGTCAGTCCACACCTGGAGCTGATCAATAGCAGCAGCACGGAATGTATCCGCAGCGGCAACGACCACCTTTTTTCCATCATTGATATACTGATGGCACATCTTTCCGATAGTGGTTGTCTTTCCGGCACCGTTTACCCCGATAACCATAATGATAGCAGGCTTTGAGGAGAAATCAAGCTGGTTGTCCTCCCCCATCATACCCGCAACGATCTCCTGAATAAGCTCCATTATGACCGACGGGTCCTTTATTCCTCTTTCCTTTATGAGCTTCCTGAGCTGACTGCATATCTCAACAGATGTTTCAACGCCCATATCGCCCATTATCATTGTTTCCTCAAGCTGCTCAAAAAGCTCTTCATCGATTTTGGTAAAGGAGTTTACGACCTTCTGCATCTTCTTTACCATTGAATCCTTGGTCTTTTTTAAGCCTTCCTTGATTTTTTTGAAAAAACCCATTTGAGATTATTCCTCCTTATCCGTGCTGCCGTCATCAATATCCGTCTGTTCCATTTTGAGAAGCTTGGAAATACCGTCCTCCTGCATGGTAACGCCGTAGAGGACATTTGCCTCCTCCATAGCGCTTCTTCTGTGGGTCACAAGAACAAACTGCGTATGATCGGTAAAGTTTTTTAAGTACTGAGCATATTTTTTTACATTTACTTCATCCAAAGCTGCGTCTATCTCATCGAGAATACAAAACGGCGCAGGTCTGAGCCTTAAAATTGCAAAATAAATACATATCGCAACAAAGGACTGCTCTCCTCCCGAAAGGGAGATAAGATTTTTTATGACCTTTCCCGGAGGTGCAACTCTTATTTCAATTCCCGATTCAAGAACATTTTCCGGGTCGCTGAGTACAAGCTCTGCCTTGCCGCCGCCGAAAAGCTCTTTAAAAATCGATTTGAAATTCTCATTGATAATTACAAAGCTTTCGGAGAATATCCGGCACATATCCACTGTCAGCTCCTCTATAAGCTTTTCAAGCTCACGCTTGGAAGTGGTCACATCATCAAGCTGTCCGGAAAGGAACTCATATCTTTCCGAGACTTCCTTATATTCCTCAATAGCGCCAACGTTTACATTTCCCAGTCCGCGTATCTTAGACTTTATTTCGTTAAGCTGCTTCTGGGCTTCAACACGGTCTTCAATCTTTTCTGCTGCTTCCTGTGCTTCCGAACGTGTAAGCTCGTAAACCTCATAAAGCTGACTTACTATGCTGTCATAATCACGCTGTGAGGATATTTTTCTCTCCTCAATTTTGGATATCTCTCCGGAATACTTTTCCTTTGCTTCATTCAGTTCTCTTACACCGCTTCTGAGATTATTTACATATATATCCTGTTCACGGTGAACGCTCTGCCACTTTTTTATATCCTGATTATACTGCTCAATAAGTCCTTTTATGCCTTCAAGCTGTTTTTTACGCTCCTCTATGGTATTCTTTCTTTCCTCTATGGTGTCCCGGAGTCTTTTTTCTTCAGCTTTCAGTTCCTGTGCGGCAGACGCCGAATCCGCTTCACCCTCTTTAAGAGAGTCAACCTCTCTCCGGGCGGATTCCCTGTCCTTTGTAAGCTCTGTAAGTCTTATCTTCATATCGGACATTTTAACGGAAAGCTCTTCACGCTGCTTTCTGAAAGCTTCACGTCTGCCCTGTTCCTTTGCAAGACTTTCCTCTGCCTGTCTTATAAGTACCCTTGTT
>JBJEQU010000012.1:0-7275 GCA_051881935.1 Porcipelethomonas sp.
GCAAGGAAAGAAAGCCCGTCAAAGTTGAAATACTTGAAGCGACTTTTAAGGAAATCCTTGAAAAGACAGGTAACACAGACGAGAAAACAGCAGTAAAATTTCTTCTTGATGAGGGATTTATAGTTCCTCCGGAAAAGAATCGTATAAAAGCCAAAATCAGCATTGACGGTGCGGTAAGCTATGGGTACAGATTTGATTATAAAAAGGTTGATGCGGCTTTTGGTACGGTTAATGATGAGGTCTACACTTACAGGAAGAAGTACAGAACCTCTGACCCTTACGGTTCTGTGGACGTGATAGACGAAAGGAATGTAATATATGCAGGAAGTTACAAGATTACAGATAAACAGGAGCCGGTTGAAGGAACCCTATTTTTACTTTGACGGCTGTGAAACAGAAACAGTGAAAAATTCTGAGGCAGAAGCTGATGTGAATAACATTATAAATCTTGCGGCTGATGTCCTTATTGATATTCTTGCAAAGGAGTACGAGGGTTAAATGGATATTTTCGTTATAAGACCACCGCCGTGAGGCACAGTCATATTTGTAAATCAACTTGAAAATTTTATAGAAAGGAAAATGTATATGGATAAGGATAAAGAATTTGCTGCAGCATATCTCAGATACAGCAGTCACGCACAGGACCACGGGTGTAGTATTGAGTCGCAACTTACCTGTATAAATAATTATGCAGCAGCTCATAATATCAAAATTGAAAAATATTACACTGATGTGGCTAAAAGTGGCAGATATACTTACAACCGTCACCAGTATCTGCAAATGAAAGCAGATTTTGAATCAGGAAAATTAAAATCAAAAACCATTATATCAAGAGCACTGGACAGATACCATAGACACACGACCAATCAGCTTTTAGATCTTGACTGGATTGAAGATAACGGCATACGTCTGATTGCAATAAACGACAGCATTGATACAGCATCTCCTGGTTACAATAAATTTGCGGCAGCTGTAGTGGCGGCAATGGCAGAAGAAACATCCAACAACATTTCTAAGAACACCAGAGCAGCTCTCCTTGAATGTGCAAAGCAAGGTCGTCACCTGGGTGGAATACCATTAATCGGCTATAAAGTAAATGATGTTGGTTTGTATGAAATTGATGAACTGACAGCTCCTGTTGTACGTGATATATTCAATCTATACGCCAGCGGAATGGGATACAGTTACATTAAGAAGCATCTGAAAAGCAGAGGCTATAAGACAACAAACGGAAATGATTTCAGCGATACAGCCATACATTCAATTCTTACAAATAAGAAATTTAAAGGTACATACACCTATGACCGTACTGCCGCCAAGGACAGCGAAGGTCACAGAAACTCTCACAAGACTAAACCAAACCCCATAGAAATTCCTGACGGAATGCCGGCAATCATTGAGCCTGAGCTTTTCGACAAGGTACAGGAGAAAATGGCTCAGAACGCAAGGAAGCAGACTCACAGAACTGGCAAGAACTACTACGCTCTTAACGGATTTCTTCAATGTCCTGAGTGCGGAAAAGCGTTCTCAGGTAATGTCAACAACAGCAATGGTCATAAATATCTTCAGTATAAGAAAAGCTGTGACTGCGACCTGAAAAGTGTCAGAGCAGATCATCTTAATAAATTCGTGTTTCATGCAGTTAAAAACTGTATTTTCAGTCCACAGAACAAACAGAAGATAATGGATGCGATAAACCAGAAATTGTCTCTCCAGAAGTACATACAGTGCGGAGAAACAAATGCAATCCAGAATAAAATAAACGGACTTGAAAAGGCTAATTCCAACCTTATGAAATACCTTGAAAAGGGTAAGGCGACAGATACAATCCTTGCAGAAATCGATAAGAATGAAAAAATAATCAAACAGCTGAAAATGCAGCTGGACTCTAAAAGTAACGAAATATCCGAAATCGATGATAAGGCGTATGAATGTCTTGTGAAAAAATTCAACAATTACATGTGTACAGTAAAATCCCCTGAATCAGCTGCACTGAAAGCGGCTTTAATTGATAATATACAAATAGGTAAGAAAAATATCACCGTGGACTTCAAGCCCGGTGTTACAATAGACGAGAATACAAAAGACTATTTTAATGCCGGCTGAAAGGAGAACTCTTATGAGATTTATATTTGACGATTTCACTGAGAGTACAGAGGCTCTCGTAACGGCTGTAAACGTTCTGAATCAGGATTTGGGGCAGTATGTGCTTACTGTCCTCGGACTTGATAAGGACAGAGAATGCGGCTATACAAATAAAGGTACAGTTACAATTGATGATGATGAGCTGAAATCAGTTCTTGAAAGTAAAGCCCTGTCATTCCCGGCAGGTATAATTGGACAGAAAGTAAAGCTCATTTCCAAAAATGAAATGCAGAAAGAACAGGATCGTAATTCCTCTCTGAATAAACTGTTAAACAGTGGGGAAGAGCGTGAAACAGATTGATTTTTACTCACAGGGGTATTGTCAACATGGCTTTGCCCCTGTGAAATAAATTTAAGAAAGGATAGTTTTTATGTTTATTTTAGATTATAACTATGCTAACACTAAGTTAGCAAGTAAAGCAATCAGATGTGTTGCAAGATGCAGAACAACAGACAAAAAAGACCTCAGAGTTAAGGATATAATAGAAATAAATTGTCCTGGACTTTACAGGAAGTTATCCCGTGGTGACAAGTGCAGAGTCGGCAGAGCAATAAGCACCATGATTAATCTCGGAAGACTTCCTCACCTCAGCAGGGGTGTTAAAAAGGGTTCAACCAATACATATCACGTAGATGAATAATTGTAAACTCCGGATGCATCGGGTGGTGTGTCCGGTTTTTGTATGAAACGTAAGTTTTGAACTGCACACTGTGCACCCTTTGTTATAATCGAAGTTTTTTCTCCCAAAAGCTAAAAAACAGTAGCATTTTTGCGACAAGCGTGATAAACTGAAAATGCTGCAGCAGAAGGAGATATAAAATGATTGAAATTAAAAGAGCTGCCCTCTATGCTCGATTTTCTTCGGATAATCAGAGAACGGAGTCTATTGATGCACAAATACGGGCAATGAGGCAATTTTGCAATCAGAATAAATGGAAAATAGTCAAAACATATGTTGATGAAGCCTACTCTGCAACAACGGACCGCAGACCTGATTTTCAACGTATGATTGAAGACAGCGGCAAAGGGTTGTTTGATATAGTTCTTGTGCATAAATTAGACCGTTTTAGCCGTAATAGATATTATTCAGCAATATACAAAAATAAGCTCAGACATAATGGTGTACGTCTTTGCAGTGTTCTTGAAAGGCTTGATGATTCACCGGAATCAGTTATTCTTGAAGCAATGATTGAATCAATTAGTGAATATTATTCGTCAAATATTGCACGTGAGGTAATGAAGGGATTAAAGGAAAATGCCTTTAACTGTAAGCATACAGGCGGCTATGCTCCGCTTGGATATGATATTGGTGAGGATAAAAGACTTGTAATAAATGAACATGAAGCAGAGGCTGTAAGGATAATTTATGATATGTATATAAACGGCTTTGGATACCATGATATAGCTGATTATCTTAATGCAAACGGTTACAGAACCAAGAAAGGAAAACCGTTCGGCTATAGCTCAACAGCATATTTTGACATTCTGCGAAACGAGAAGTATACAGGTACATATGTCTACAATCGTGCAGCATCCAAGGACTATAACCACAAAAGGAATAATAACCGCAACAAGCCGGATGAAGAAATAATACGCATTCCGGGCGGCTGTCCTGCAATAATAACAAAAGAAACATTCCAGAAAGCAGTACAGAGACGAAGCAATAGAATTATAGGCAAAAAGACTTCCTCTAAGTGTTTTTATCTTTGCTCCGGAATTGTATTCTGTGGAGAATGCGGAAGAAAAATGACGGGAAACATACGCAGAAATAAAAATACATTTACAACCTATAATTGTCATTCCCGGAAAAATGAATGCAGCAATTACAAGGATATTGACAGAACCAAACTCGAAGCTGTTACCCTTGAACTGCTTGAACGTGAGTTGTTCAGTGGTTCTTCAACAGACAAACGGGTGAACGAGCTGAACAGGAAAATCAGGAAGTATAATCGTGAATTGCCGTTACATCAGGAAGAGCTTCTCAATCAGCTTAAAGAAGTTGAAACGGAAATAATTAAATATCAAAGCATTGAGGATATGACAATTGAGATATATGAGCAACTGAATGCCTTAAACGAAAAACAAAATCACATAAAAAGGCAGATAGATAATCTGCTGGAAGTACGCTATGTAACAAACGAAGATTACAGTAAGCTTGTTGATAAGTATGTTTCATTGCAGGATGATAAAATACGTTTCCGCACATTTATACAGGATTATATTAAACGAATTACTGTATACAGAGAAAAAGTCGTTTTCTGCATTGATTACGGTTTAGGATTGCTTGATGGTGTAACAAAAGAATTTACCTTTGCACGTACAAAGTTTAAAACGCCATCGCAGAGGATGAAATAATAAAAATCAGGAAGTATGTACATATAAGGAATACAGGTCCGATGATATACATAGATTCAAAATCAGAAAAGGGCAGATAAGTCACATTGAAACTATCGAATGCCAATGGTGATAATTGACAGCCTGAATACAGCTATATAAAAGCAGTGGGCATAAGGCTCACTGCTTTTATTGAATGTCGTTTCGTGTATAAAAAGTGTTTCGACCAGTACCATGCTTTATAATAAATCTGTCTTCGACCAGCTGTTTGACTGATTTCTCAACAGAGGCTTTGCTGATAGTCGGACACAACTCCATAAGCTCACTTTTTGTGAACTTGCCAATTCTGTTGCTGACAGCTTTGCGTACGATTTCAATAGCGGACAGTTTGTTTCCGACCATATCAACACGTTCTTCAAAATCACGGTATGCAGCCAGAATAGTCTGGAGAAGGTATTTAATGAAAGGTGCAGGATTGTCGTTATTATCTTCCCAGCCGCTTTGACAAAGTTCCAATGAAGAATAATAAAGGTTTTTGTTTTTGGCAATTTTACTTTCAAGTGATATATAATGACCAATAAAATATCCTGAACGATAAAGAAGCAGAGTTGTTAACAAGCGGCTCATTCTGCCGTTTCCGTCATTAAAAGGATGAATGCAAAGAAAATCATGGATAAATACAGGAATTAAAAGCAGCGGTTCTACATCCTGAGTGGCAATTATACGGTTATAACTGCTGCATATTTCTTCAATTGCAGATGGCGTTTCATACGGAGCAAGAGGGATAAACAATACAAATTCTCTGCCATTATTATCAACAGCACTAATGTAGTTTTGCGTATTCTTGAATACTCCGCCGATACTTTTGTGAGAGTATTTATACAAATCACGATGGAGCTGTAAAATGTAATTTGGAGAAACCGGGATATATTCATAGTTTTCATGGATAGTATTAAGGACATCACGATAGCCCATTATTTCCTCTTCATCTCTGTTTCGAGGAGTTGTCTTATCATTGATAAGCTGTTGCAGACGAGTATTTGTTGTTCGTATTCCTTCAATTTCGTTGGAAGCCTCTGTACTCTGTATTTTTGCGATTTCTACAAGCCGATTAAGTTCAACAGGCTTCTGACGAAGAAAAAAATCCTGTCTGCCCTTGTATTCATGGATTTGTGCTATTAAACCAAGAATTTCGTTGTCCCATGAACAATTTGCAAGAATGCCGTAATCAAAGTTTCTCATAATACTTCACTCCTTTCTCATAATTATATGAAAAATTATGAGAAAAGTCAAGCGCTTTTTTAAAATATGAACGCATTGTTGGGTATTCAAATTTGACCGTAACCCAGTTAAACCAATTACTGACCGTAACCAAGTTAAACTGATTAATGCCAAAAATGCCACAAAGCCCGATTCTATGGGCTTTTCCCATTATTAAAGGTTGCGAATAATTGATTATACCACTGTACGCATCGCCTCCACCAATTGAATATGCGTATTTTAAACTAAAAATGATGCATGAAAAAAGCCGTAGATACGTTAATACACGTATTTACGGCTTTTTCGTTTTATCAGAAATATGCACTTTTGTTCAGCGAGGGGTCAGAGTAAGGAGTTTCTGACGAATTTTCTGTCGCATAATTCTGGAATCCTCTTGTTAAAAAACAATGCGACAGTGCGACAAAAAAAGTTTCCAGTTTTGCAGTTATACTGTAGTTTCCGGTTTTATGCGGTGGTTTCCTGTAGTTTGGAGTAGTTTCCAGTTGATTATATAAGTTTAAATTTCTCTTATTCCCAATGAAACAGTGCGACAATGCGACAGCTGTTATCTCTTGTAAAGCTTGCAAAAATAAAAATACGCAGGTACAGCGAGAGGTAATCTGAAATACCGTAACAAACAGCCTCCATAAATATATATTATAATTCCGATAAGGTGATTTCTTTCAGCCTTATCGGAATTTTTGTTTTTGGAGGTACTTGAAAAATGGAAGAAGAAAGAATTTGTTCTCACTGCGGAGAGGTGATCAGTGATGGAGAAGGAACAAGTGTAAGCGGAGATCTGCTATGCGATGAATGTGTTGAGGAACTTTGTGTGACTTGTGAGCATTGTTCTGAGGTTATTTATTCAGATGACTGTATCACCGATGACCACACCTGGCTCTGTCAGGACTGTTACGAAGATTACTACCGCAGATGCGAAAGCTGCGACAGAATCATTCATGACACTGACGTGAACTGGCATAGTGATCTGCCGTACTGTGACAGTTGCTATGATGACCTTGATTCAGACGACGAGATTGAGGAGTATAGCTACAAGCCAACGCCTTTATTCAAAGGTGACGGAAATCGTTACTTCGGAGTGGAGCTTGAAATCGATGAAGGAGGCAAGGACAATGATAACGCATACAGACTGAAGAATATTGGCAACAGTCAGCTTGAAAACATCTACATAAAGTCTGATGGAAGCCTTGACGAGGGGCTTGAAATAGTTTCCCACCCGATGACTCTTGACTACCACATGAACGAAATGGACTGGCAGAGTGTAATGAAAGAAGCTGTAAACCTTGGCTACCGTTCTCACCAGACATCAACCTGTGGTTTGCACGTTCATGTGAATCGTAACGCTTTCGGAGATAACCAGTCGAAGCAGGAAGAAGTCATCAGCAAAATACTTTTCTTTGTGGAAAAGCACTGGGCAGAACTTTTTCAGTTCAGCAGAAGAAACAGTTACAACATGAATCGTTGGTCAGCAAGGTATGGTTTTGAAAAGACAGGCAAGGAAATCCTTGATAAGG
>JBJEQU010000013.1:0-7252 GCA_051881935.1 Porcipelethomonas sp.
TTATATATGGAACCGGACGAATATTGTGTGGGCGGAAAGGAATACGGTATTTACAATATATATTATGATACGGATGACAGCTTTCTCATAAGGGAATCTCTTTCAAAGCCTTATTATAAGGAAAAGCTGAGAATGAGAAGCTATTTTTCTCCGGCGTCTCCCGATGACAAGGCATTTATCGAAATAAAGAAGAAGATCGGGGGTATTGTTACTAAAAGACGTGTTTCCATGACGCTCAGGGAAGCAGAGATCTATATGAAAACCGGAATCAGACCGGTTACAAAAAAATATATAGACAGCCAGGTTCTTGACGAGATTGATGTTTTCAAGAAAAATTATCCCATCTCCCCTGCACAGTATATAAGCTATCAGCGTATGGCATTTTTCGGAAAGGATAACAAGGACTTCCGTCTTACTTTCGACAGAAATATTACCGACAGACGATATGACCTGTCACTTCAGAAAAATTCCTACGGCAGACAGATTATAAGGTCAGATCAGCGTCTCATGGAAATTAAGATAATCGATTCTATGCCGCTGTGGCTTAGTGAAGCACTTTCAGAGCTTGGTATATACAAGACAAGCTTTTCAAAGTACGGCAAAGCATATCAGAATTTTGTAAGAGAAAAGATAAACGAAGAAAAAGGAGTAAATATCTATGCCTAATATTTTCAGTTCAGTCCTCGAAAATTCAGCCAGTCTCAGCGGTTCAGACGGTCTTGGAAAATTTATTATATGTATTGTATCAGCAATTGTTCTCAGTATGCTTGTAAGTGCGCTGTACATAATGACCCATAAAAAAGAGGGTTACAACAGAAGCTATGTCATGTCCATAGTAATGCTCCCCTCTATTGTCTGCATTATCATTCTCCTTATAAATGATACGTCAAAGGCTCTTGGTCTTGCCGGTGCGTTTTCACTGGTACGTTTCAGAAGTGTCCCCGGAGATCCGAAGGATATTGCATATATTTTCTATGCCATGGCGATCGGTGTAAGCTGCGGTCTTGGATATATTGCCTTTGCAGCACTGTTTATCATTCTGCTCAGTGCGTTTATCCTTATACTCAACGCTGTAAAGTACGGTACTCCTTCGACGTCGTCAATGACACTTAAAATCACTGTTCCGGAAAATCTTAATTATCAGGGACTTTTTGATAAGGTGCTTGACGAGAACACCGCAAGCTGGAGACTCAACAGAGTCAAGACTGTGGATTTCGGTACACTCTTTGACCTCGTTTACAGTATTGAAATGAAAAACGACGTTGACCAGAAGAAATTTATCGATTCCATCAGAACACTTAACGGCAATCTTAATGTTACACTTATCCTTTACAAATACGATGACAGGATCTATATGAAGTAATAACCAGTAAAAATATTTCAGGCAGTATCTCAGGAACCTGTGCCATATCATGGCAGGTGTTCGGTGATATTGCCTGAATTTTTTATGAATATTGACAAACTATTGGTGCTATGGTATAATCAGAAAAGAGGATATGTAATTGATGTCTTCTAATATATATATATATATATATATATTGACAAAAAGCTTGTGAGGTTTAATAGCTTATGAAACGTATGAAAATAGTTATTTCGATGATCCTGAGTTCTCTTGTTTCACCATTGCTTATTGGATGTGGAACTGTGAGCAATACCGGATTAAAAGTGGAAAAACCGTCTGCGGACAAATACGCCCTTATTGATCTGCACCTTCATCTTGACGGATCGCTTTCAGTTGCTTCCGCAAGGAATCTGGCTGAGTTGCAGGGTATTGAAATTGATGAGGATGATAATGAAATTAAAAATAAGCTTCAGGTTTCAGAGGACTGCCGTGACCTGAATGAGTATCTTGAAAAATTTGATTTTCCCTGTTCTCTTTTGCAGACGGAGGAAGCTATTGCACAGGCGGTGTACACGCTTGAGGAGGAACTTAAGGAACAGGGTCTTATTTATGCTGAAATACGCTTTGCACCCCAGAAGCACTGTGATAAAGGTCTTACACAGTCTGAGGTCATTGAGGCAGCCATTGAGGGTATGAACAGGTCTGATTTCAAATCAAATCTTATCCTTTGCTGTATGCGGGGGGATGACAATCACGAACAGAATATGGAAACGGTCAGAGAAGCGAAGAATTATCTGGGCAGGGGAGTCTGCGCTGTGGATCTGGCAGGTGCTGAGGCACTTTTCCCTACGGCAGATTTTGAGGAATTATTCAGTCTTGCCAGGGAGCTTGAAATTCCATATACGATTCATGCAGGTGAGGCAGACGGACCTGAAAGCGTGTATAAAGCGCTGGAATTCGGGACAAGCCGTATCGGTCATGGCGTAAATTCTATCAAGGATGAGGCACTCGTTAAAAAGCTGTCCGATGAAGGCGTTACCCTTGAGGTCTGCCCCACAAGCAATTTAAACACCAATATATTTAGCAGTATAAGCGAAATTCCGATAAGAGAATTTATTGAAGCCGGGGTGAGGGTGACGATCAACACCGACAATATGACAGTTTCCGGAGTTACTCTCAGGTCTGAATTTCAGAAGCTGATTGATGCGTTTTCTCTTACGCCGGAAGTATGCAGAACACTTGTGAATAATGCTGTTGAGGCTTCATTTGCCGATGATGAGACAAAGGAATGGTTAAGAACTGAGGCTGAAAAGCGGATGGACCTACGGTGAAAAACCGGAGGTCCTATTTTCTGTATTGATATCTATACATTAAGTCTTGACAACTCACGCCGCATGATACAAAAATCAAATATATTGAGTATGCCGTCACCATTTAAATCAGCTGATTCCCAGTGAGCAAGCTTTGTGTCCGGTACAGCTGTAAGCCATTTCTTCATCACAACAAGGTCGGCAATATCAAACACATCGTCAGCGTTTACATCACCTGCAATCTGTGTAACGGGAGGTTCCGTGGCAGCGGTGGTTGTTGCCGCAGTAGTTGTCGCAGTAGTTGTCGTCGTTGTTGTTACGGTGGTAAGTGTTGTTATGACCTCTGTTACAATATTCCATTTCTGACAATCGTTGTCAGTAGGCTCCCACTGCTGGATATTTGCACCGGTTTCCCTGGATGCAGAATCTACTTCAACGAGACAGGTATCCCCTGAGGCGTGGCTGATGATACTGTAGGAGCCGTCAAGGTTTTTAGTAAAACGAAACAGCTGATCACTGTCCTTGCCTGAATATGTTACAATGTCGATGTTGCTGCCGTTCTGACTTCCTTCCGCCCTGAGTGCGTAGCTGACATTTTGCTGTGAACGGATCCAGTAATAATTACCGGAGCCAAATTCCTTTAAGATCCACTTCTGGCAGTCAAGGTTATTTGATGTAAATTGCTGTACATTGGTATTGTCCTGCATCTGGGCGTTAAGGATATCCATTACAAGCCCTGAATTGACGTTTTCAAAGGTATAGATAACACCGGTATTCATAGTGCAGCCGGGGTCAGTAACAGGTTCCAGTATCCAGTCCTGACACTCAGCTCCGTTTATCTCCCACTGCTGGATATTTGCTCCGGAAGTACCGGAACCATCTGCCACCTCAACCGCTGAGTTTTCGCCGGTAACGGCGGTTTTTATTTTATAGCTTCCGTTGCCGTTGTCCGTCAGCATAAACTGCTGATTGGTGCCGCCGTTGTACTTATAAATGTCAATATTTGTACCGTTGTCCGTTTTTTTGCCGGCGACGTCAAGGACATATGTGCCGCCGTCTCCTACAGCTGAAGCAATGTAATAATATCCGTTTCCGGCACTGTAAAATTTCCAGATATCATGGACTGATGTGCCGTCTGATCCCCACTGCTGAACATTTGCGCCGTTCTCTGCCGCTGCATTTGCTACCTGCATGTATAATCCGGAGCTGACATTTTTAATGCGGTAGGCTGCACCCTCGGTAAAACTTGCAGCAACCGGTGCCGCCGGAGCTTCGGTATATCCGGCACTCGGCACACCCTTAGCTGAAAAACGCAGGTACATTATATCACTGTTTGATGTCTGACAGCCGGTGCTGTTTAAGCAGTAGCTTTTCGCATTTTCAGCGGAAAGTGACACATAACTGTAATTTGAGGACGGACGCCATGTACAGTCCTGGGCATAACCTTCAATTGTAGTCCGGCTGCAGCCGACAGATGTCGAACCGGTTTCTGCATACGAGCCGGGATAGGTCACTGTGTTCCAGTCACAGATAACATTGCCGCCGTTTTCATAGAAGCAGTTTTCAGCAAATACTTTCGATGCCGTATGCACGGTATATGCCATGCTGAAATCATTTACATAGTTATTAAGGGAATGGAAATAACCATAACGCATAAGTCCGGGACCTCGTGTCAGAGTTTCGTTAAAATAGTTTCCAACTAAAGACATGCGGGGAAAATTGTTGTAATTGTTATAGGAATTTTCATCATCTGACGGATAACCGAGTATCAGACCATATTCATGCAGACCAAATGAACTGTCTGAAACGGTGCAGTAATCGGCGTCATAACAGCAGGCAAAGAACTTGTCCCAGTCCTCAAGCCCTGTGGAGGCTGTGTTGTAATCGGAATGTCCTGTAAAGGTACAGTGGTCCACCCAGAGATTCTGACCGGAGCCGAAGTAAACGACGATAGAGTCATTTCCGTTTGATTCCGAATCATGCTGGAGATCAAAGTTTTTAATTATGAGATTGTTGCCTGTTCCTTTGCTGGATGAGGTACAGAACTGAACATTATACAGTGTATGTGCAGAATAACTTCCGATTATAGTCTTATTATCGTGGACATAAATTCTGCCGTCGGGGCAGTAATACCGTCCGGATGAATCCTTTTCAAGAGAGGTAACCTTCATATCAGCAGTTACAACAATGGTGTATGGAGTATCAGATTCAGCATAACTCTTCAGCTCATCAAAAGTTGAAGCCTCAACAATTTCGCCGAACAGACCTCCGATATCTGCCGCCTTTATGCTTCCTGTGTTATCATCAAAACAATATCCGGCAAATCCCTGAAGTCCGTCAGCACCAAGCAGCCAGAGCTGGTTGTCCGCACCAGTATAGGAAGCAAGCTTCATGCCTGATGCGTCCTGTGTGAGAGCAAGGCTCGTATCGGAATAGTTTACGATCTTGTAGTACAGACCGTTTCCAAGACGGTCATTTTTTACCGGAATGACATACCAGTGCTGTGACTTGGCTGATTCGCTTCCGTACATGATTACGCTTGTTCCGGTGGTCACATTATAGTTCAGCGGAGTCAGCAGACGGCCTGACTGAGCATTCACAAGTTTGAAAAATGTACCGTTGGAGTCAAGTCCGACCCTGTCAAAGCGCCATGACTGTGAAAGGTCGCCGCCGGGTGTTCTGACTGAGACGGATGAGCCGTCAGAGGTTCCGTTTTCAGCCAATACCTTTGAATTATCCTTTACGGCAATATTCATAAGCTGTACCGGATAATCCACGGATGCTGCTGATACCGGGACTGTTACTGCACTGTAGCCGAAAAGGGGCAGCAGCCACATAACAAACAGAGCCAATACCAGTACGATGGCTTTTCGCCTTAATGCAGAATTTTTCATAAAGATTTACCTCCTCATACATGTAAAAATTTATCAACATTATTATAGCATTAATTATGAAAAATGTCAATTTGCAATTTGTATAAAATTACATAGATAAATAACTGACCCGGGAAATAACACATCCCGGGTCAGTTATTTATCTGTATTTGTTCACCATAAGTATCCTCTCAGCATTTTCTGTCCGTTCCCTTGACGGGGGGCGGATATCTTTCAGCTCATAGGGGATATTGAGGGTCTCCCACTTGAATGCACCAAGGGTATGATAGGGGAGAACCTCGACTCTTTTCACATTATTAAGCGTACCGATAAATTCTGCAAGAGCTTTCAGATCCTCGTCAAAATCAGAATATTCCGGAACGAGTACATGTCTTATCCAGACCGGTTTTTCAATCCCGGACAGGTACCTTGCCATATCAAGGATATTGGAATTGTCATGCCCCGTTATTGCTTTGTGACGCTGCGGGTCAATTTCCTTTATATCAAGCATCACAAGGTCGGTGTACTCCATAAGCTCATTGAATTTTCCGAAAAAAGGCTCACTGCGTGTAAACGGGTTTCCGGAGGTGTCAATTACTGTGTTGATATTATTTTCCTTTGCAAGTTTGAAAAGCTCAGTGAGAAAATCTATGTGGAGAAGCGGTTCACCGCCGCTTACAGTAATACCGCCGTCCTCTTTCCAGTATGTCCTGTACCGGAGAGCCTTTGAAATTATCTGGGGAGCGGTCATTTCCTCGCCGCCCTCCATATCCCATGTATCGGGATTGTGGCAGTATCTGCATCTCATGCTGCAGCCCTGGAGAAAAATAACATATCTTACTCCCGGACCGTCCGCAGCGCCAAAGCTTTCCACCGAATGAACATTTATTTTTCTGCACATATTTCTACCTCTTGAAAACCGCCCTTTCCGCAGTTAGCAGAAAGAGCGGTAATTTTATTACATTGTTTCGTGGCAGGTTCTTGAAATAACATCAAGCTGCTGTTCACGGGTAAGGTCAATAAACTTAACTGCATAGCCGGAAACACGGATGGTGAAGTTTGCATACTCCTCCTTTTCCGGATGCTCCATAGCGTCAATAAGCTTATCCTTTCCGAACACGTTAACGTTAAGGTGGTGTGCTCCCTGAGTAAAATATCCGTCCAGAATATTTACAAGGTTTGTTACACGTTCGCCCTCATCATGACCCAGCGCATCAGGGTTGATAGTCTGTGTGTTGGAAATACCGTCAAGGGCAAATTCATAAGGAAGCTTTGCAACAGAATTGAGAGAAGCAAGAAGTCCGTTTTTCTCTGCACCGTATGAGGGATTTGCACCGGGAGCAAGCGGTTCTCCGTCTTTTCTTCCGTCAGGGAGTGAAGCAGTGGCCTTGCCGTATACAACATTGGATGTGATTGTAAGGATAGATGTGGTAGGCTCAGAATCACGGTAGGTGTGGCACTGCTTGATCTTTCTCAGGAATGTCTTGAGAAGCCATACTGCGATCTCGTCCGCACGGTCGTCATCGTTTCCGTAGCGTGGAAAATCACCGGTGGTTTCAAAGTCCACCACAAGACCGTCCTCATCACGGATAGTCTTAACCTTTGCATATTTGATCGCGCTGAGAGAATCCACAACATGTGAAAAGCCTGCAATACCGGTTGCGAATGTACGGCGTACATTTGTATCAATAAGAGCCATTTCTGCTGCTTCGTAGTAGTATTTGTCG
>JBJEQU010000014.1:0-1671 GCA_051881935.1 Porcipelethomonas sp.
TCCTTTTCGCTGATACCGTATTTTTCATAATCGATGCCGGAGCTGTGGCTCATAAGAGTGGGGAGTCTTGTAATAACATCATCGCCGAATACAGTCTGTCCTTCCATGACGGTTTTAAGTGCAGGAACTATACATTCAAAATTCTGCTTTAATATATACCCTTTAGTACCGATTTTAAGTGCCTGAACTATGTATTCGTCATCAGAAAAGGTGGTAAGATAGAGTATTTTAGCGTCCGGATGTTTTTTTAAAATAATTTCACCGGCTTCAATTCCTGTCATTCCGTTCATGCGTATATCCATAAGCAGGACGTCAGGAGTGTGTTTTTCATAAAGCTCAATGGCTTCTTCACCGCTTGAGCCTATGGCAAGAACGGTGACCTGACCGGAGGCTTCCAGTATTGTTTTAAGAGAAATTGCAACAAGATTGTCGTCATCTACAACTATAATATTCATATATTTTTTTCCTTAGGTATTGATACAAAAATTCTGAAGGAATCCTTTTTAGAGCTGTACTGAAAAATACCGCCCAGCTTTTCTGCCCGGGTTTTCATATTTTCCAGCCCTATTCCGCCTTCCTTCACAGCGGAAGTATTTTTGCCGTTATCCTCCACCCATGCCTGATAAAATGCAGGATGCTCACGGAGAGCAATGGCAACGCTGTCACCGCTGCTGTGGCGGAGTATATTTGAAACTGCCTCCTTGATAATACCGATAAAGCAGAATTTTACTTCTCTTGAGGCATTTTCGGAAATATCCATATCCAGTTTTACAGTATAGTTTTCCTCAAGGGGCTTGATGATCTCCTTTATGGTACTGGAAAGACAGACTGAATCGTCGTGGAGGTTATGAACGCTTTCCCTGATGCTTGTCATAGCATTATTAAGGGAACTGTTTATTTCATCAAGATAAGGCTTTATATTTTCATCCTTGTTAATAACTCCCAGCGCACCCATCTGGAGAAGAGTTCTCGAAAGCATATGTCCTACATTATCGTGAATTTCCCTTGCAATGCGGTTTCGTTCGCTGAGTACGGCGAGGTTGACTTCGTTGTCCCTTCCGGATATCAGGTAACGGTTTTTCTCGGTCAGGAGCAGCCTGTTTTCCTCGGAGGCATCACGAAGCCTTATCAGCTCATCTTTTCCGGCTTCCATTGCAGCAGTGCGGAAGCTGAGAACAGCGGAGATCATTGAAATTGCAAAAACTGCGGCACAGTCCGGAAAATCCACACGGAAAAAAGAGAGTAATATAACCGGTATTGCCGAAAGGCGGATGTACCTGTTTTTATCCCTCATCAGCTCATAAATAACAGTGGGAAAGAACATAAAAAATCCGGGTACACAGATGCATATAACGGTGAAAACGGCATAGGCGGCATAGAAAAGCGGCTTCTTTTCCGTATATTGCATCAGAGAGCAGGCGGTAACAGAAACGAGAAATGCAGAAACGGCACAGGACGTGTCAATACCGCAGATCAGGCTGACCGTCAGGCAGAGGATAGTGACCAGGATCTTGTCAATTATTTTGTTCAGCAGATATCACCCCCGGAATGTCATAATCTGTCATTCATTAATAATGTTATTATATCATACAGATGCAGGAAATGTCAATGCACCCATCACCCAGGTTACATAAGAATTTAATAAAATTGATTTTCTGTTCATTTCTTTGT
>JBJEQU010000015.1:0-1654 GCA_051881935.1 Porcipelethomonas sp.
ATTCTATACAAGCCTTATCACCAAAGCGAAAAATGAAATTGCTGAAGGCTCTGTTTTCAAAGGTATCGGAGAAGTGCCGCCGGAAACGGTCATTGACTCGATTTTCGATACTATCAGGACTACACATCCGCTGCTTTCCGCCATCAATTTCCAGAATACCAGTGCGATCACAAAAATTGTGGTAAACAAAATGAGCGGTCAGACTGCTACATGGGACGAGCTGAATTCCCCTATTACAAAGCGGCTTGAGGGTGCAATTGATGTTATTTCCCTTACCCTCTGCAAGCTTTCCGCCTATATGTGGGTAACTATGGATATGCTTGACCTGGGTCCTGCATGGGTGGACAGATATACCCGTGAGACTCTTGCCGAAGCACTGGCTACACAGCTTGAAGTCGGCATTGCAGACGGCAGCGGCTTAAAGCAGCCTATAGGATTTACAAGAAACTTCAAGGGCGCACTTGACCCTGACACAGGCTATCCCAGAAAGGAAGCCATTGCAATTTCCGACTTTGGCAAGGATACATACGGCATTTTACTTTCCGCTCTTTCCACTGACGGCAACAGTGGAAATCCCAGGGCAATTTCAGAGGTAATTCTCGTATGCAACCCTGCCGACTATTTCACAAAGATCATGCCGGCAACAACAGTCCTCTCCCCTAACGGCGTGTATGTAAACAACATTTTCCCGTTCCCTACAAAGGTTATCCAGTCGGTGGGAATCGAAGCAGGACATGCAGTTATCGGACTTGCTGACAGGTATTTCATGGGTCTTGGCAGCTCAAAGGGCGGCAAGCTTGAATATTCCGATGAATACAAGTTCCTTGAAGATCTGAGAACATACAAGATCAAGATGTTCGGTATGGGCATGCCGCTGGATATCAACGCTTTCCTTTACCTTGATATTTCCAATGTTAAGGATGTACTTCCGGCATTTGAAACGGTGACCTCATCCAAAACAGCCGTCCTTACAGCACTTTCAGTAGGCTTTGACCTGTCCCCGGCTTTTGACCGTGATGTAACAAGCTATACTGCAACAGCGACCTCTGCATCCTCTGTAGTGTTTGCAGTTCCTAAGGACGGCGATGCAGAAGTGACCATTAAGAACGGCAGCACAGCAGTTTCCAACGGCTCAAGCGTTTCATGGGCTAACAATGCCGTATCAGAGCTTACAGTAACAGTCAAGAGCGGCGGCGCTGAAAAGACCTATACCGTAGCCGTAACGAGAGGTACTCCGGCATGACCCTGAAAGAGCTTAAAAATGCTCTCCGTATAACATGGGATGACGAGGATTCCGACAGCCGCCTTTCCGGAATACTGGAAAGAGCAAAAGGCATCCTCTCCTCTTATGCCGGAAAGGAGCTTGCCTTTGACGATACCCAGCCTTTTGAAAAGCAGCTGCTTATTGAGCTTTGCCGGTATATCGACAATGAAGCTCTTGAGGATTTCAGTATAAATTATGCCGCAGAGCTTTTACAGCTCCGTGCAAAATATGCCGTAGATGAAAGCGGTGAGGAAAATGAAGAAGTACAAACCCTCTGACGTATTCCATGTGCCTGTGTACCTGTTCAAGCCGGAAAAGGTGACCGTCAAAGGCTCGGCAAAAAAAGTATATCCGGAAACAGGGGAAAAGATCTACTGTTCCTTTAAAACC
>JBJEQU010000016.1:0-7051 GCA_051881935.1 Porcipelethomonas sp.
TGTATAAGTATATGAAGTGAAAATTATGATTATTCCTTTTTGCGGTTTTGTTTATATGGATGGTCTTTGAAGTGTTTCATAAGTAGGTGAGAATAATGAAGGAAAAGGTATATGAATTTCTGACCACTATTCCGGAAGGCAGGGTAGTAACATACGGTCAGATAGCGGAATATCTGGGAAATAAGAGATCTGCAAGAGCTGTCGGGAATATTCTCCATAATAATCCGGACGGGGACAGATATCCGTGCTATAAGGTCGTTGACAGGAATGGAAATTTATCAGAGCATTATGCCTTCGGTGGAATAGAAAAACAGAAGGAAAAACTGGAGAAGGAAGGTATTGCAGTGGTAAACTTCAAGGTTGATATGGATAAATATAAATTAAGATAAAATAAAAATCAAAACAAAAGACCGTATCAAACTGTAGGCTGCAGCCTGATACGGTCTTTTATATTCATAAAGCAAATTACTTAATATACATTCTCTTTATTATCTGAGGCGTAATCGGCTTGTCTGCCACGCCCGTTTCAACTGAGGCGATCTCGTCAACTACTTCAATTCCCTCAACGACTTTTCCAAAGGCTGCATAGTCACCGTCAAGATGCGGAGCGTCTTTATGCATTATAAAGAACTGCGAGCCTGCGGAGTCAGGCATCATGGAACGTGCCATGGAAATGACCCCTCTTGTATGCTTTAAGTCGTTGTCAACTCCGTTTGATGAAAATTCTCCCTTGATTGTCCAGCCGGGACCGCCCATTCCTGTACCTTCCGGACAGCCGCCCTGGATCATAAATCCGTAAATTACTCTGTGAAAGCAAAGTCCGTCATAAAATCCCTGCTTTACCAGTTTTTCAAAATTTTCACATGTTATAGGAGCCTTTTCAGGGTAAAGCTCAACCTTGATCTCCTTGCCGTTTTCCATTTCAATAATTACCATTTTTATCCTCCAGTTTTTTAAAAAAATTTACAGATCCTCCGGATCAAATTCCTCTTCCTGATTATTAAGGGCAATGTCAAGAACCTTGCTGTAAAATCCCGTAGGATTTTTCATTATATTTTTACCGAGGAGCTCCGCCTGACCGAGATCGGGGGCATAAAGCTTTAAGTCCATAAGGTCATCTTTTATGTCAAGACAGCGGCAATGCACATAATAACCCTTCTCAAGCTTTATATATTCGATTTTTACTTCACTTTCATATTTTTGCTTTGCAAAATATCTCAGCGCCGCCGTTACTATCTTATCTCTGTAGGATTTCGGAACATAACCTCTGAGAGTTTTTGCACAGCTTATGCCCTTTTCAGTAAGCGTAAAAATTTTTGAATTATTTTCCCCTTCAGATACATCAATAGAGTTGTTTTTTATGAGATAATCTATTGCGTCCTGATAGAAGAAATAATTGATTATATCCGTACTGACAGCAATATCGTAAAGCTGTTCAGAATCTATAGGCTTATGGATCCTGTATAGCAGATAGCAGATCAGTATCTTCACCGTCTGGACGTCCTTCAGCTCTGTGGAGGCATATTCAGACATTTTTGTAGTACCATCCATTATATCACCTTATTAAAAATTAGGATAGTCAAGCATATGGGAAAGCACGCCGATATTCACTGCTGCTTCAACGCATGGCACAGCTCTCGGAACAATACACGGGTCGTGGCGTCCGTGAACTGTGAGAATATCATTCTTCATATTTTTCGTGTCAACAGTTTCCTGGGGCTTTGAGATAGACGGGGTAGGCTTTATTGCGACCCTGAGAGTTATAGGCATGCCCGATGATATACCCCCGAGTATGCCGCCGTGGTTGTTGGTTTTGGTTTTGATGTGTCCCTGATCGTCAACATAGAAATCGTCGTTATTCTGGCTTCCCACCATTTTGGCGGTGAGAAAACCTGCGCCGAACTCAAGTCCCTTAACTGCAGGAATTCCGAAAATAAGCTGGGCAAGAGTGTTTTCAAGACCATCAAAGATCGGCGAACCAATTCCGGCAGGAACATTTACACAGGCGCATTCTATAATTCCTCCCAGAGATTCACCCCCATGGGCAGCCTTATGAATGTCGTCGATCATCTCTTCCCCCTGCTTATCATTGATAACAGGGAATTTCTTATATCTTACTCCGAGGATGTCCTCCTTGGAGACCTTTACACGGTCAAATTTGTCGTCCTCAATTCCATGTATCTCGGCGATATGTGCGCCGGTATAAATACCTCTTCTTTCAAGTATCTGTGCGCAGACAGCTCCGGCAAACACAAGGGGAGCAGTAAGTCTGCCTGAAAAATGACCGCCGCCTCTTATATCGTTAAATCCTCTGTAGCGCAGAGCACCGGTATAATCCGCATGTCCCGGTCTGGGCAGCTTTGCAATATTGGAATAATCCTTTGAATGGGTATCTGTATTCTGAATGAATGCACACAGCGGCGTGCCAGTGGTTTTTTCATTGAAGACGCCGGACATTATCTGCGGCATATCCTTTTCACTTCTTGGAGTTGTGGTACCGTCCTTTTTCGGGGCACGTCTTGCCATAAATCTGGCAAGCTCCTGTACATCGATATATTCCCCCGGCGGAAGATTGTCCATTACTACACCGATCGCCGGTCCGTGAGATTCGCCGAAAATTGATATGGAGATACGGTTATTCCAAAGTGATGACATCAGCAATTCCTCCTAAGTTTCTGTAATCGTCAAAAAAGTCCGGATATGATTTTTCAACCGACTCAGCATTTTTTATTATAACAGGCTCTTTGCATACTGTCGCCGCAATAGCAGCAGACATAGCTATTCTGTGGTCGCCGCAGCTGTCTGCGGTTCCGCCGGAAAGTACAGCGTGATGTATAATGAGTCCGTCGCCGGTTACCTCAATATTTCCTCCGAGGGCGTTCAGCGCTTCGGAGGTTGCTTTAAGTCTGTCGCTTTCCTTTATTTTAAGCCGTTTCGCACCGCTTATTACCGAGCTTCCGCCGCAGTATGTTCCAAGCACACCGAGGACAGGCACAAGATCGGGAATGTCGGCGGCATTGACAGAAAAGCCATCCGGACCATTTTCATTATAACACAGTTTCTCTGTTATTTCAACAATTTTCTTATCACCCTGACAGCTGTCAGGATCAAGATTGTTTATTTTAACTTCATTTCCGAGAACATTGGCAACATAGAAAAATGCAGCCTGGGAGTAATCCCCCTCAACGGTCATATCTGAAGCTGTATATTTCTGACCGCCCTTTATAAAGTATCCCCGTTCGGTTTCCGTAATAATTACGCCGAATTTTTCAAGACAGCTTACTGTCATGTCCGCATAGGGTTTTGATTCAAGGGGGGAGGTCAGTACTATTTCCGAATCCCCGTCAAGAAGAGGCAGGGCAAACATCAGACCGGTTATAAACTGTGAGGAAATGTCCCCCTCAAGTTCAAAAATGCCCGATGAAAGCTGTCCTTTTGCGGTAAAGGGCATGGTGTTGTTATATTCAAAGGTAATATTTTTTTTGCCAAGCTCCCTTATATATGGGGTTATAGGACGCTGGGGGAGCCGTCCCTGACCGTGATATTCAGCCTCAATGCCCAGAGCACAGGTCACAGGTATCATAAAACGCAGTGTAGAGCCGCTTTCACAGCAGTCGATAACAGCGGTTTCAGCTGACCTGTCAATACCCTTTACCCTGACGCTGCTGCCGGTTACTGTTATGTCTGCCCCGGCAGCCTTCAGCGCATCGATAGTTGCGTAAATATCCTTTGAAAAGGATACGCCGGAGATAAGGGAGCTGCCCTCTGACAGTGCCGCGCAGATAAGCAGACGGTGGGTCATGCTTTTTGATGAGGGAATCTCAACTGTTCCCCGGAGTTTTGACGGTTTGATTTTAATGTCCATATGTATTCCTCTGATTTAAAATAAATTCTTTAAATTCGGCAAAGCTGAGCTTTTTAATCTGTGCATGTCCGGCTTCGGGACAAACTATGAAATTGATAAGGGAGCTTTCACGCTTTTTATCATTTGAGCACAGCTCCACAAGCTCCTCCTCTGATGCATCGCAGCGGCACGGGAGATCATAAGCCCTTATGCAGCTTTCAAGCTTTGAAAGTATCTCTTTTCCGCAGGTTTTCTCCGTCATCATGCACATCCCTATGGCAACAGCGCTTCCATGGGTATATTTTTCATAATTGTAATAGCTTTCAACAGCGTGACCGAGAGTGTGTCCGAAATTGAGTATCATTCTTTCGCCTGTATCAAATTCATCAGCTTCCACAACGTCACGCTTTATGGAAATGCACTTGTAAATTATTTCATCAATAACTTCGTTTACATTATTTATATTGTGTGCAGCAATGAGGTCAAAGAGTTTCTCATCCCTTATCATGCCGTATTTTATGGCTTCAGCCATGCCGTCGGACAGTATATCCGGTGACAGAGTGGACAGCACATCCGGATCGCAGATAACGCAGACAGGCTGTTTGAATGCCCCTACAAGATTTTTTCCGCAGGGCAGGTCAATAGCTGTTTTTCCACCCACAGATGAATCTATCTGTGCCAGCAGTGTAGTGGGGATCTGTATATAGCTTAGTCCTCTGAGGAAGGTTGCGGCGGCATATCCTGAAATATCCCCTACAACTCCGCCGCCCAGGGCGATTATACAGTCAGATCTTGTAATAGAATTTTCGCAGAGGAATGTGTAAATATTGTTGAGGGTTTCGGAGGATTTTGAGGCTTCGCCGTTTTTAAAAACGAATTTCACGACAGTAAAACCGTTTTCAGTCAGAGTCTTTTCAAGGGTGCTGTAATAGAGACTGTCAACGATATCGTCCGTTATAACAGCAGCTCTGCGGGATTTTACTGTTTTTGAAATAATTTCACCGCAGCTGTTTAAAAGTCCTCTTTCAATGTAAATACTATAAGGAGTACTTGCTTTGACATCAATAATTTTCATATGGGACTGTCCTTTCAATATTTAAAGTATTCCGGGGAGAAGATCCCTTTCAAACCAGTTTCCGTCTTCTGCCTGATCGGGAGTAAACCATCTTTCACCGTTTATATAAAGGTCATCTTCCATCCATTCCACCTTGACTTCGGTGAGGGGACGCTTGACGCATAGTGTTCTGTCATATCCCTTTGCCTTGTAGGTCACAGAATTTCTTACAATATCCATGTCGTTGGGTTCGAGAAGTACAGTTGTGCTTCCGTTTGAGCTGTCCTCAGTATTTATTACCTCATATCTGTATTTGCCTGACGGGGACACTCCCTTGTCAATAGTCTTGCTGACAGCGGGGGAGCTGAGGTATGAAGTAAAGATAAAATAAGCCAGTGCCGTGAGGATATACATGAGAACGTAAACCGTTCCGAGAAGAGTTTTTGTACCCTCGTTGGCGCCGTTTGCAAAGAACATGACAACTGCGCACACTGCCAGAGGAATTATCATTCCCCAGGAGCCCAGATTCATTATCACCACCGGTAGAAGAGCCGGGAGCATAATAAAGCTTGCGATCTTCGTGGCGATCTGCTTTCTTGAGTAGATCATTACTGCCATAGCGGCAGCGGATATAAAAATAAGGTAAATGCAGAACATTACAGGCTTTGTTATTACCACATCGTAGCAAACAGAGCGGTATGCCAGAATGCACAGGTAAAATGTATAGATAAGTCCTATGACAGAAGCAGCACGTTTAAGCCATATATTCTGAAGAAAACTTGTCTGTTTCGGTTTGGAAGCAGGTTTCATGATAGATCTCCATTCTGCCGTGCCGGGAGGTACGGCTGTAAAAATATTGAACACAAAGTGATGTTCGTATCTGTCTGAAGATAGGGGGGAGTGAGCCGGGCAGACATTATTGACCTGTCCGCAGGCGGCAATCCGCAAAGTATATTATAACATTATTTTATCCGGTGTGCAAGTATAAATATGGAAAATCTTGTTGCAAATTCTGAAAAAGATGTTATAATATATAGTATGTATTAACTTTCAGATTTTATCGGAGGTATGGGATGTCGAAGAAAAGTAAAATAGTTAAAATCGTCATAGTTGTCATTGTTGCACTTTTCTGTCTTGCTCTGACAATAGCGCTGGTTCCGTTTATAAATTCCCTCAGGACGGAGGAGGGACAGGTCCAGATGGAGAATTTTATAGACAGTCTTGGTATTTTCGGACCGGTGATCTTTGTTGCCGCTGAAATTATACAGATCATCCTTGCCCTTATTCCGGGAGGACCTGTGGAAGTTATAGGCGGCGCTGCATTTGGCCCTGTCAAGGGACTTATCCTCTGTGAAATTGGCATATTTATTGCGACTATGATTATATACAATCTTGTAAAGAAATTCGGTAAACCGGTGGTCAACACCTTTGTATCGGAGGAAAACTTCAAAAAATTCAAGTTTCTCCATGATGAAAAGAAGCTTGAGCTTGTAGTTTTTGCTTTTCTTGTAATACCCGGAACTCCAAAGGATGTAATAACCTACATTGCGTCACTTACGGACATAAAGCCCGTAAGGTTTTATGTAATTGCCACCGTTGCCAGGATACCAGCCCTTACGCTGTGTACATTGTTCGGGGGGTCTCTTTCTGAAAGAAATTATACCCTTGCAATAGTGGTTGTTGTAATCACGGCAGTGGTTGGAATTACCGGCATTCTGCTCAACAACAAAATAACCACAAGGCGCAGGGAAAAGGTGGCTGCCCGGAAAGCTCTTGAGCAGCAGGGCAAAAATCCTGACGCAGGCGAAGAAGAATAATCACATCACGGAGGACGTTAAAATATGAATATCAGTAAAAAAATCATGACCGTTTCAGCATCTCTTCTGCTGTTTCTTACCGCATGCGGAGGAACTGACAGCTCCGAAAGTCAGACGGCTGGAAATGACGCAGGCAGCTCCGGCGCTGAGGCTGTGACTGCTGCGGAGGCAACAAGGCAGACCAGGGTGATCACAGCGAAAGCTGTGCCGACAGATCCGCCGATAACGGACAAAATGTTCAATGTATACGGTGTGGGGATGAATATCAATCTCGACTCTCAGTGGAATTATGAAGAGGGAGAGGGGCAGTATACAGGTTCTATTGAAACCACACCG
>JBJEQU010000017.1:0-7048 GCA_051881935.1 Porcipelethomonas sp.
ATCATTCAGGGTGTTGAAATGTCCGCATGGGATAAAAAGCGGGGCAAAAAGGTCCACATTCTCTGTTATGCTCCCAAAAAGCCTGACAGACTCGAGGGACTGTGTCTTAAATCCTGTGAGATCAGAAAGGCATGTTCAAAGGAAATGATCGAAAAGGTAATGAAGCTTTACCCTATCACTGCCGAAAACGTTTTAAAACACTGCACAGGCAGCAAAAGTATCTATAAATCCCACATTATGAGGGCACTTATTGAATATGGATATGCTCTTGAGTTTTATGGTGAGCTTGACCATGAGCTTTTTAATCTGGAAACAGGAAGTTGTCTTGTGGAAAGAGAATATCCGGACGTGCATTTCGTGCTGGATCTTATCCATTCTGCAAGGGGAGTCGCAGTAATGGCTCATCCGGCACTGTACGACAGTGTTGATCTTTTAAGAGAACTTGCAGAAGAAAAATGCATTGACGGCGTTGAAGTGCATCATTATTCAGCCGGTGAGGAGAAGCAGAAAGAGCTTCTGGAAATTGCTGAAAAATATAACCTTATCGTAACAGGCGGTTCGGATTTTCACGGACTGTATAACTCTGTTCCTACATATCTGGGGAAATATACGACATCTAAGGAAAATCTTGACAGAATTATTAAGCTGTCAAATAAAAAATAAAGGAATGAAACAAATGGACATAATGGAATCAGCTTTAAATAAGCACAGGGAATGGAAAGGCAAAATTGAGATCGTTTCACGAACTCCCGTAAACAACCGTTACGAGCTTTCGCATGCCTATACTCCGGGAGTTGCGAAACCATGCCTGGAAATTGCGAAAAATCCGGAGCTTTCCTATGAGCTTACCCGCAGACATAATCTCGTAGCAGTTATTACTGACGGAACGGCGGTTCTGGGACTTGGTGATATAGGTCCGGAGGCTTCGATGCCTGTTATGGAGGGCAAGTGCGCACTGTTCAAGGAATTTGCAGGTGTGGGTGCGTTACCGATATGCGTGGACTCAAAGGACACTGATGAGATAGTAAAAACTATTGCGCTTATTTCCAAAAGCTTCGGCGGTATAAATCTTGAGGATATCTCTGCCCCCAGGTGCTTTGAGATAGAGAAGCGTCTTAAGGAAATCGTAGATATTCCGGTATTTCATGACGACCAGCACGGAACTGCAATTGTTGCAAGTGCTGCAATGATAAATGCTGCTAAGGTCGCAGGCAAAAAAATCAATAATATGACCCTTGTTATCAACGGTGCCGGTGCGGCAGGCTGCGCCATAGCAAAGCAGTTTATTACTCTTGGTATCGGAAATATTATAATGGTTGACATTAAGGGCATTATCTGCGACGGAGACGAATTTGAAAATCCTTCCCATTATGAGATTGCAAAGCTTACCAACAAAAACAAACTCAGGGGCGGACTTGCGGACGCACTTAAAAATGCAGACGCCTTTATCGGCGTTTCAAAGCCGAACCTCGTAACTGCTGACATGGTAAGGTCAATGGCTGAAAAGCCGATAATATTTGCAATGGCTAATCCAACTCCCGAGATAATGCCGGATGAGGCAAAGGCAGCCGGCGCATTTGTTGTCGGCACCGGCAGAAGCGACTATCCCAACCAGATAAATAATGTTGTTGCATTCCCGGGAGTGTTCAAGGGCGCACTTGCAGTAAGGGCATCGGATATTAACGAGGACATGAAGCTTGCGGCAGCCTATGCCATTGCAGGAAGTGTACCGGAGGATAAGCTTGACCCGGAAAATATCCTTCCTGATCCGTTTGACAGAAGTATACCGGTGGCTGTTGCGGACGCTGTTGCAAAAGCTGCAATAAAATCGGGAATTGCAAGAAAAAAGGAGTATGAACTATAATGAAAATTACGTATAATCCTGTGGGCGTATGCTCAAAGCAGATAAATATTGAAGTTGACGATAATAATGTTGTTCAGAATGTTGAGTATATCGGCGGATGCAACGGTAATCTCAAGGGAATCGGCATGCTTGTTAAGGGCATGAAGGTGGAGGATGTTATTGAAAGGCTTGAGAATATCAAGTGCGGATTTAAAAATACGTCCTGTCCCGACCAGCTTGCAAAGGCGCTTAAAGAGAACTTTCAGTAACTGATCTTCGGACAGCTCTGACAAAGGAGAAAAGACAGAAAATATGATAAAAATACAGATACCTGCAACATCTGCAAATCTGGGCGCAGGCTTCGATGCACTGGGTCTGGCGCTGACATATTACAATTATGTTGAAATGGAAGAGTCTGACAGGATCGATATCCAGTCCCTTGACAATGTTGCAGTACCTACTGATGAAAGCAATCTTATATATATTTCCGCAAAGGATCTGTTCAATGTATGCGGCAGGAGTATAAGCGGGCTCAAGATTCGCCAGACAAATAACATTCCTATGGCAAGGGGAATGGGTTCAAGCTCGGCGTGTATTGTTGCAGGACTTGTGGGAGCAAATGAACTGCTGGGCAAACCCCTGTCCACAGATGATATCGTTGACCTTGCCGCACAGATCGAGGGACATCCGGACAACACTGCTCCGGCACTTCTTGGCGGTATAGTAACGGCAGTTTTTGACGGTAAAAAGGTTCACTGGGTCAAGCAGGAAGTTTTTACAAAGCTTAAATTTGTAACGGTGGTACCGGATTTTGAATTGAAAACCGAAAAGGCGAGAGCCTGTCTCCCTGCGGAGGTGTCTCATAAGGATGCAGTTTATAATCTTTCAAGGGCAGCGCTTTTCTCCTCCTCTCTCCTGACCGGTAAATTTGAGAATTTGCGGACTGCTGTTCATGATAAGCTTCATCAGCCTTACAGAATGGCACTTATTCCCAACGCAAGAGAAGTTTTTGACATTGCCTATAATCATGGAGCGTATGCAGCGTATATAAGCGGTGCAGGCCCGACGATTATTGCGATTGTTGACGAGAATAACAAGTATTTTTCGGGCAAGATGAAATTTTCTCTTGATAATGCCGGACTTGGCGGCTGGGAGGTCAGCGAATACCATATTGAGAATAACGGCACTAAATTAATATAACTAAAAAAGACCTGAGAGCGAAAACTCTCAGGTTTTTATTTTATCCTGTATTCCCGAAAGATCAAATTCCGGTATATATTCCTCTGACGCAGAGTTTCTGTCCTGAGTATAGCCGTCAAGACCCAGCTTTTCGATCTCCTCAAGTACCGACCTGTACTCAAAGGTAGAAATTCTCCGGTTTATTTCAGGGTGGTCACAGGCTCTGTACGCCGGCGTGTACTGGCTCATAAGGCTTATCAGGAACGAATCTTCCGGTAGATTTTCTCTGAGCCATTTCATAAGCCTGATGGAATCATGACGGCAGCGGGGGAGTATCAGATGACGGACTACAAGTCCTCTGCAAAGTCTGTCACCGTCCCATACAAGCTCCGGCTGCTGATGGTGCATTTCAAGTACTGCCTCTGAAGCGTATTCAAAATAGTCGGCTGCCTTTGAATATCTTTCTGAAATTTCCGGGGAAAAATATTTCAGATCCGGGAGGAATATATCAATATAACCCCGGAGCATTTTCAATGTGTCAGCGATTTCATATCCGCTGCTGTTATAGACTACAGGAATTTTCAGCTTTTGCCTTACATGGTCGAGAGCGTTTATTATATGCGGTACAAAGTGGGTCGCCGTTACAAGATTGATATTTTCCGCTCCGTTTTCCTGAAGCCTGAGAAAAATATCCGAAAGCTCACTTACAGAGATTTCCCTGCCGTGACCCTTGTGGCTTATTTCATAGTTCTGACAAAAACAGCATTTTAATGTGCAGCCGGAAAAGAAAACAGTACCGGAACCGTCCTGACCACTTATGCATGGTTCCTCCCACATGTGCAGCGACGCCCTTGCCGCTTTTATTTTATCCCCCATACCGCAGACGCCTGCCGATTTTGTCCTGTCTGCACCGCATTTTCTCGGACACAGTGTGCAGTGTGAGAAATCGTAGTTCAAGACAGACGCTCCTTAAAATCCTCATAGCCGAATTTTTTTATAATTTCAATCTCTCCGTTTTCGTCCATGACTGCAATGGATGGCAGAGGCATGCCGTTGAAGGTGTTATTCTTGACCATACTGTAAATTGCCATGTCCTCAAAAATAAGCCTGTCACCGATGCTGAGAGGTTCATCAAAGGAATATTCACCTATCATATCTCCGGCAAGACAGGTCTGGGAGCCTAAACGATAGGTGTATTGTTTTTCTCCGGGCAAACCGGAATTGTAAAGGGGAGGACGATAGGGCATTTCCAGAACATCCGGCATATGACAGGCAGCGGATGTGTCAAGAATAGCAGCCGGAATATCATTTTCCGTAATATCCAGTACCTTTGTAACAAGATAGCCGGCATTAAGTGCGACAGCCTCCCCCGGTTCAAGGTAAACCTCAAGGCTGTACTTATCCTGCATTCTCTTAATGCATCTTTTAAGTCTTGGGATATCGTAGTCGGAACGTGTTATATGATGACCGCCGCCGAAGTTTATCCACTCCATTTTTTTAAGGTACTGCCCGAATTTTTCTTCCACTGCGTCAAGAGTACTTTCAAGGTCATCAGAATTCTGTTCGCACAGGGTATGGAAATGGAGTCCGGTTACGCCATTCAGATTTTCCGGCTGAAAGTTTTTCGAAGTTATGCCAAGCCGTGACCGGGGAGAGCAGGGGTCGTATATTTCATGTCCTTCCTGAGTCGAATGCTCCGGATTTATCCGAAGGCCGATTTTCTTTCCGGCTTTCAGCACCCTGTCACGATACATTTCAAGCTGTGAAAAGGAGTTGAAAATAATATGACCGCAACAGGATATGATCTCGTCCATATCCTCACTGCGGTAGGCGGCGGAAAATACATGATTTTCCTTTCCCATGCATTCAAAGCCGAGACGTGCTTCATAAAGACCGCTGCATGCAGTACCGCTTAAATATTCCCCGATAAGGGGATACAGCGAAAAGGCAGAGAATGCTTTCTGGGCAAGGAGTATTTTACAGCCGGTTTCGTCCTGAACTGATTTAAGGACTTCAAGATTTTTAATAAGCTTTGCCTTGTCAATGACATAGCAGGGAGTTTTTGTTTTATATAGGTTATTGTTCATTATACGCTCCTGAAATTTAAAAGTTTCGGTCAAGTCTTTATGACCTGACCGACTATGTATCAGATAAATTTTACCGCAGTGCCGTAAACTATTACCTCAGCAGCTCCCTGCACGACAGATGAGGATGTATATCTTATATTTACTATCGCATCTGCCCCCATTGAAGAAGCTTCCTGAATCATTCTGTCTGTTGCAATGGTACGTGCTTCATTCATCATTTCTGTGTAGCTTTTAAGCTCGCCGCCGACAAGAGTCTTAAAGCTCTGCATAATGTCCTTTCCGGCATGCTTTGACTGAATCGTTGAACCCTTGACAAGTCCCAGCATTTCAAGATTTTTTCCAGTTATGTAATCCGTATTTACTAACAGCATTTTTTCACCTTTCCTTACTTACGTCTTTTTCTGACTAAAATGTATATTGCAAGTACAATTCCTGCCACAGCAGCAACTGCAAAAATTATCTTTAAAGTCTTTTTTATTGCATATATTGCGATGCACAGCAGGAAAAGTACAAGTATAACAGTGACAACGGGCGGTATATTTTCCGGAGAACGTTTTCTCATCTTAATCCACCAGCACCGGATCAAAGTTTTCTGTCCACGGAAGTCCCCATTTATTCAGTGCTTCCATAAAGGGATCAGGGTCAAATTCCTCCACGTTATATACTCCGGCTTTTTTCCACTTTCCGGTAAGAACCATCATTGCACCGATCATCGCCGGAACACCGGTAGTATATGACACGGCCTGTGAGCCGACTTCCTTGTAGCATTCCTGGTGGTCGCATACGTTATAAACGTAGTAATTTACGTCCTTGCCGTCCTTTTTACCCTGGTAGATACAGCCGATGTTTGTCTTGCCCACCGTTCTGGGCCCCAGTGACGCAGGGTCGGGGAGAACTGCCTTTAAAAACTGGAGAGGAACGATCTCCCTGCCTTCATACATAATAGGTTCAATAGAGGTCATACCCACATTTTCAAGGCATTTGAGGTGTGTAAGGTAGGACTGACCAAATGTCATGAAAAATCTGATACGCTTGATACCTTTTATATTAAGGGCGAGGGATTCCAGTTCTTCATGGTGAAGAAGGTACATATCCTTTTCGCCAACCTGGTCAAAATTATAAACTCTCTTGATCTCCATGGGCTCTGTTTCAACCCACTTGCCGTCGAGAATATAACTGCCCTTTGCGGAAACCTCACGGATATTTATTTCAGGGTTGAAGTTTGTTGCAAAGGGGTATCCGTGGTCGCCGCCGTTGCAGTCGAGAATGTCGATATAGTTTATCTCGTCAAAGTAGTGCTTCTGTGCATAGGCAGAGAAAACTCCTGTAACACCCGGGTCAAAGCCGCAGCCCAGAACGGCTGTGATACCAGCCTTTTCAAATTTCTCTCTGTACGCCCACTGCCACTTGTACTCAAATTTAGCAGTGTCCTCAGGTTCATAGTTTGCCGTATCAAGGTAGTCAGTCTTTGTTTCAAGACAGGCATCCATTATAGTAAGATCCTGATAGGGGAGAGCAACATTGATTACAATGTCCGGCTTCTCTTTGTTTATAAGCTCAACCAGCTGTGGTACGCTGTTTGCGTCAACCTGTGCGGTCGTAATTTTCGTAGAGGTTTTGTTCTGCAATTCCTTCTTGAATTTGTCGCACTTTGATATGGTACGGCTTGCAATACAGATTTCTGTAAATACTTCGCTGTTCTGGCAGCATTTATGGATTACAACTCCGGCAACTCCGCCGGCACCGATAATTAAAGCTTTAGACATTTTTGATTTTCCTTTCATTCGATTATTGATAAAAATACAGCAGAATTTCCCTCAGCAGTTTACATGCAAGGGCAGTTGAAGCCCCACTCTGGTCAAGCATGGGGGAAAGTTCATTTACGTCAATTGCCACAACATTAAGACCTGAAACTATTTCTATTGCATTCATAAGCTGA
>JBJEQU010000018.1:0-7045 GCA_051881935.1 Porcipelethomonas sp.
TACAGACATCATATTTACTCTCACGCTTGTATCCAGTCCGAACATCTGGGCAATCCTCGGAACTTCAGTTGCTGACAGGCAGATGCCCACAGCTAAAAGAGCGTGTTGGGTATATGTCAGAAGTCCTAAATACAGAATCGTTGTCTGCAAAAACGCTGTCAGACAAGTTGCAATTACTTGTTTGCACCAGCCGTAAAACCCGTCTGTATAACCCCTCGGAACGCCGAACAGGTACAGCGTTCCCACTGCTATCTGGCATATCATTATACCGCCTCTTTTGATATTTGCGAATATAACTTTGACGGTGCAGTAGCCAAACAGTATAATAAAGAAAAGGCTGAACAGCGACACATCTGATGCAAGTGCAATTATGACTTTCAGTCCGGAATCTGCAACAGTATCTGAAACATCACCGATAAAATTCCCAAGCAGTTCATGGGTAAAAGTACCCTGTGTTGCAACACAAAACGAATACAGCCGCTGTGGTAAAACAGTTACAAGACTTGCCGCCATAAAGCCTTTCAGCACGTTCAGACAGGTATTTTTGATGTTTGCCTGCCCCGATTCATAGGCTATCGCCGTATCGAATACTGCTACAATCAGTCCGCATACAAACAGCATCCAGCCAAGACTGTGAAACAGCGATATAAACGCCTGCACCCATGAAAGTTCAAATATATCACTTGTGGTGGAATTTATGAATTCAAACAAGTCCGCAATTGCACCGTAAATCAGATTGAAAAGCCACTCAAACATGGTTTCCCATATCCAGTCACCGACAGCGTCGGTAACATTGCCTATTGTGTTATCCCACAGGCTTGAAATTCCGTCGCCAATCCAGTCTATTGCGTCACCGATCCAGTCAAACATTTTTCTTCACCCCAATCTCTCCCTTTATTTTATACAGCGAACTTCGTCTGCCCCCCTGAACGTGATGACGTGGAAAGCGTTCTAAAAGTTCATTCTTTTCAAGTTCATTAAAGGCTCTGAACACCGTTGCCTTTGAAATTTTCAAGTCCTCTGCAATTCTGCGGACAGACGGAAAGCATTCGCCGTTTCTGTCCGCACGGTTTGCAAGATAACAGTACACGGAGACTGCCTTGTGGGACAGTCCCAGATCGTAAATTCTTCTTGGTAATATCAACTAGCATCCGCTCCTGTTCTGATATTTTTTCTTTTTGTTTTTTCCTCAAAATCTTCATCATTAAGTTTATTTTCAGGGTATTTCAATTCAGCATCACGAATCAGCTCGTCACGCTCTTTGTAGGAAACCTTTCTTGCAGTCTTATCCGGCAGACAGTATTCTTCTTCAAATTTAATGCCCCATTTGAAGTACAGTTTAAGCTTTGATATCATGGGGTGTGTTCCTGTTTTCATAACAATAAACTGTCCTTTGGGCATGGATTTCAGTTCGTCCACGGTCATCAGCGGTCTGCCTATCATCTGCAGTGACTGCGATTTTTCTCTGCCACCCGTCACAGAACCCGACAGTACAGTCTGCTCACCTAACGCTTTTGAAAGCACTTCCGCAGACTGAGAATTGGGCGCAAAACCGCCGAAAATGGTAAGCTGTGTGTTGTCAGTAATGATTTCCATGCCCTGTTTTCCGTAGTTCTGTTCAAGCTGTGCAAATGACTGAATAACTGCAACAATACTGATTTTACGGGAACGTCCTGCGGAAAACATTGCCTCTATACCGTCGATTTTCGGGAAAGTGCCAAGCTCATCACAATAGAACATGACCCTGTTTTTCAGCTTGCCGCCGTTCTCATCAGCTATTACAAGTATCTCTCTGTACAGCTGCTGAATCAGCAGACTTACCATGAAATATTTACTTGTATCTTCTTCCGGTAACACAATAAAAATTGCTGATTTCTCATTGCAGAATTTTTCAGCATCGATTGCTGTTCCAAAACACAGCATCTGTTCAAGTTCCGAATCAAGAAAGCTGTTAAGCCTTGAAAGTGCCGTTGACATTACCGACAGCATGGTCTGGTCGGAGGTGTTCAATGCTGCTCCGGCAAGCCATTTTGCCTTGTGTTCCGAGGGCAGATTATCCATTAATTTTGAAAAATACATTTTCGTTCCCTTCCCCTCCGGTTTTGAAATGAGATCCTGTATCAGCTTGAAAACAGACACAATATGCCGTTCGTTTTTGTCACCGAACTCTGCTAAAAGCAAAATTACAGATGCAAGAAGTCCCTCTGCGGCGTCGTAAAAATATGCGTTTGCACCGCTTTCTGTACTTCCACCGCCGATATTTATGATGGTTTTGGCGGTGATTTTTGCATACTTTTCAGCCTTTGCTTTTGCGGAAAGATTGCTCTTGTCATACAGATAAATATCCATATACTTGTTCACAAGGTGCAGAATATTGTTTTCATCCGATCTTGTTGGATTACGCAAATCCAGCACCGAAACATTGTAACCGTAATACTTTTTTGCGATAGTTCCGTAGTTTCGGAATACGTCACCTTTTGTATCAGTGCTGATAAATGACATTCCTGAAGCACAGGCAAACTCTAAGTTTGGATACAAAAAATATGCAGTCTTGCCGACACCGGCAGCACCAATCATCAGCGTATGCACATCTCCCTCGTCAATCAAAGCAACAGTATTTTTACCAGTTCCTCTGCACCCGACAACCGTCCCCTGAACTGTGGGAAGATTATCTCCTTTACGCCATTTCTCAGGCTCGAATGGCAGAGAAACAAAAGTCTTTTTTATTTCTGGTTTTGTTGCCCAACGAGCCGTGCCGTGCTGACCGTCACCGACCTTTTTAGACTTGATTCCATTAAGCGATTTATTATCAAGCAGATTTGCAATCACTAAAAAGGCGACAAAAATTATCGCCAGCACACTTATTAAAATTATCTGTTTTTCATTCAAACTTCATATTCTTCTTTCTGCTTTAAATTTATTTGTTAGTATTAATCCTTCAAGATATTGCGCTGTGAGGCGGAGGATATGTCAAACTAATCAAGTTCCATGCAAGGTTGTGGATTTTGTACAAATTCTATTTCCTCCGACTGCTCCTGAATCGGCTGTGACAGTACAGCATCCACCTCCAATCTCACAGCATTATCCGCAAGCTGAAACAGCAGTTTTGCTGTATTTACTGATTGCTCACTGGTACGGGCAGTCTGATTTAAATCCCGCATAACTGCCTGCACAGAATCGCTCAGATTCCGCTGTTTCTGCGCCGTTCTGCCCTTGTCGGCATACGACCTGTAATCTGATTTCAGCTTGTACTTAAGCTTGTCAAACATTGCATTTTCGCTCTTTCCGGCAATAAAAAACGCCGAGCCTGCAAGCGCATACTCAGCCAGATACCTATACTGATTATTTTTGAAGGCCGCACAAATCTGTGATTTCAGCTTGTCCGGACGGCATTTCAGATACTCTATATTTTCAGCCTGCCGCATATATTCCTCCTTAACCATATGGGGAACAGCCGGCAAAAAATCTGCACCGTTAAGCTGTTTTAAATCCTCGTTAAAGTCCTTATTTTTCGGAAGAATCCTCGAAATATTTTCATAATTATTATCACGCAGAACATCTCTAAGTCTGTCCGCAGCGTCGATTCCACCCACATCATTGTCGGTACAAATCACAATTTCAGACAGATTTGAATGACCATTTAACGCTGTTAAAACTGCATTTTCATACACACCATTCATGGCGATATAGCTGTGTTTTTGCCAGTTCTGCGGATAAAGTGTAAGATAACTTAACATGTCGATTGGTGCCTCAAACACAAACAGCTTTCCCGACTCGCCAAAGTGTGCAAAGCTGTATTTTGTATCCGAACCTTCGACAGTCTGCCGAAAAGATTTCCCGAAAGTTGACGTTCCCCGCTTGTGAGCCTGACGGGGAATGTCGTTTTCATCAACTCCTACAAACACCGCATTGTGATGTTCCTTGTCCTCATAAAGCGTGTGATTTTTTGCAAAATGGGTTATGATTTCGGGAGCAATAAACCGCTGTTTTATAAGATATGCAAACACTCTGTGCATATTGTCGTTGGCTTCGGGCAGTCTAAAATCTTTCTGTTTTTCTGACTGTTTAGAGGATTTCGGTGGAACGGAAGACAGAGAAGTTACTCTCTGTCCCAACAATTCCTGTACAGCCGTAGGGAAGTCCATTCCGTAATGATACTGCATGAATTTTATTGCGCCGCCGCCCAACTGATTTTTATGGTCGAACCATGTTGATCCGCGAATCGTTATACTGTCGTGACTGCCTGAGCCGTCACTGTAAATCAGCTTGTATTCACGTCCTGCACGTTCCAGTTTTTCACCCCTTAACCGCAGAAAATCCGCCAAATCCACGCTGTTTGCAAGCTGTTTTTCTTCCTCTGTAAATGGGATATACTGCATTTTTTCACCTCCGGTGTGCAAAAAGTCCGCTTCTGATAAAATACCGGAAACGGACTTTTGAATATTAAAAACAAATATTAAACGGTGCTTTTCGTATTCGTATTGCACTTATCTGCGGAGGAATACTCATGGTCATAGCACCGCTGTGAAAAATTATGACTCTGTCACCTACACGGAAATTGCAGTTACAGCGTGTATTTACGACAATATCCTGATCCGTTTTGCTGTCACGGACAAAAAGCCTTCTGCCATCAATTTCAAGAATCACTGCACACATCGTCATCATAGTTCTCACCCCTTGATTTTAGATTCCTATGAATATCATATGATGCAATCCGTTTTTGGTGATTAAATCAATATTTCACATTCTCCGCAAACTGTTCCATAAGCTGCATAAAACTTTGTCTGTCCATCATGTCCGTGCTGAGAAAAGCTCCGGAAATAACGGTCAGTTTGTTGTCGGAAATCACAGCATAAGTTTCGGTATACCCGAACTGCGCAGCCATTCCATCAGTTTTCTGTACAGAACCGTAACGCTGATATTTTCCCTTTGAAACCATAGAATTTATCATACGATAATTTGTTACAAAATCGTCCCCGGTAATACCGTTCATCTGTGCGGCAGTCAATCCGAAGTAATAATTTCCGAAGTTTTCAAGAATATATTCAAGGTCGTAACTCAGTCTGCTCTGACTCAAATCAATGCACAGCACATTTAAGACACCGCCGCCGTTTGAACTTTTCAACGATATTTTCTGAATGTCGCCGGAGGTGTCGGTCTGATTTTCAAACGTGCAGTTTTTCATAGACTCTGTCACAAGTTTCTGCACATCTGTAAATAAAATATTTGAATCAAAAAATTCTGCAATAAAGGTGTTTGACTTTATTTGTTCTTCCTCTGAATTGTCAGCTGCCTCCGCAGAGGCAGCGGAATCCGTAACAGATTCCACCGGTTCTGTAACCGCCGTTTCGGTCTGACTCTGTACCGGCGGAGAGATTGTTCCGCAGGCAGTCGACGTCATAGCGATTGCCGTTAAAAGTATTGCTAAATACGCTTTTTTCATGCACAAATTCCTCCTTTAAACTATCGACCAAATATACAGCGGAGCGGTCAAAGTAAAGATTAAACAGCCGAACAGAATTGCCGGTGCAGTCCATTCAATTTGACCATGCTTTCTATAGTCAAGGTACATTGTTCCCAATTTAACAAACAGCAGAATCGCCAGTATCACGTCAATAACAGGAAATACAACATTATCCACAACCGACACTACCTGTGTTCTTGCTGTGTCCCACGTACTCTGCACAGCCCCTGCAATATCACCGTTTGCATACGCCGTAAGACTGCATAAAGCGGTCATAACAACGGCGGTAATTAATGCTATAAATGTTCTCTTTTTCATACAAAAACTCCTTTTCGATTTATTTTCCTCGCAAGTATTTACTGACATTTACGAGTCAATGAAGTGTGCGTATGGGTCCAGCGTCACGCTGGTTTCATATTTTGCATAACTTTCCGGTGAGTACTGTTCTTGAACTGCCCTCAGAATTGGTGCAAGTGGACAGCGAAACAAACTGATTTTCCTCAGAGATTGCAATATTTCTCCAAATAAAGGAGTTCGCTCTCAGCTTATCAAGCCACATAGTTACGTCAGCCGTCACATCATAAAAATCATTGTAATTATCCAGCTGAGACAGCGAGAAAAATTCGATTTTGTATACATCATTTTCAGTGGTAAACCAGCCATAATTGTGACTATCAAAATAACTTTCATCTATAAAATTCATCACGTCCGCAAACATACTTCCATCGCTCATGTTGTGACCGTACAGAACATTGATTTTCCCGGTAAAATCGGCATTACATCGATAGTCAAGAAAAATTGAACCTACCCTCAGATAACTGCCATCAACGGCTCTGTGAAGGTAAAAATCGTTGTCGCCGGAGTACATCACAGGGTAGTTAATCTCAGTTTCGGGAATGCATATCCAGCCAATTGAATTATCAAAATTTTCGCACAGATTCTTCACCTGTTTTGTCAGGTTTTCTTCTGCTTTTTCGGTAATTTCGGCGGAATTATTTTGAGTGGAGTCATTTTGTTCCGGTATTTCCAGTACAGTAAAATCCGGCATAAACGGCTTGATTTTTTCCTGCTGAATCATCTCTCCCACATCGTCACGAAATAACAAGAACAAGCCTCCAAAAAGGATGGCGGCCGATAAAACGACCGCCGACCGGGTGACCCCGGCATGACATTTCGGGCAGAATTTTTTGTGGTGATTTTTTTCACTGCACGACCTGATACTTTTTACTTTACTTTTCATTCTGTTCGCCTTTCATGGACACTTTTTTCTTTCTGCAGATAAATAAAATCGTACCTGTCGCAAGGGACAAACCAATCATTACCCATGCTAAAAGATTACTGCCGTTATCACCTGTGTACGGTGTAGGCTGCTGCGGAATTTTTGTATTTGTCATCTGACACTTCACGATTTCACCGTCCTCTTTAATGGTGAATGGGTAGGAATTTTCATCAAGGATATATCCGTCTGGAGCGTCAAATTCACGGTAGAAATAATCTCCTGCACGAAGCATTTCAAAGGTTACGACACCGTTCTCATCAGTTCTTCCCTGGACAATGACATTGCCGTCCTTGTCAAGAATT
>JBJEQU010000019.1:0-6990 GCA_051881935.1 Porcipelethomonas sp.
AGAAAATCTCCCAAGCGGCATAATGGAGATTTTCGGCATGTTCTGCGGTTGCCGCATAAGCGGCGAGCAGAACGCCTATCTGAAACTGATCAGCGTGATTTTTCACGCTGATCTCCTCTCTGTTAAAGATACAGGACTATTATTTTCCAATATACCGGAATTATTCAGTAGGGGACAGGAAAATTATGAAAAAAGCTTTGATCCGACTGGGGAATCTGAAGCATTGCCGATAAACTCCTATAAATGCCGTATCTATGCTGTTTGTTGTCGTTTCGCCGATATAAAAGGAAAGTGCAGTGTGTTTACAACATACAAAAGACACGCACTGATCAGGAGAGATACCTTATTGGCTTATGTAATGTTTCGACATCAGCCCGTTTTTTAGGTCGGTATTGGCATTGACCCCCACAGTGATGTACCATTGATTTCCATGTTTTTTGAAGAAACTATTGACAAAGCTGGTTTTAAGTGCTATACTAAATATAGTCGAAACCGTTGAGGCGGAGATAAAGGCAGTTATGCTTGCACAGAGAACCCGTGTTGCTGAGAGTCGGGTGAAAAACAGGCTGTCAAATGGACCGCTGAGGGCGCAGTCAAAGGTATGTTGCTGTCATTAGCTATAATGTTTGTCATGCTGAGTATTCTGCGACGTGAGGGCATACGTTAGTTGTCAGGGATATGTTTGTATCCTGCTGAGTGTGCGGCAGTCTGCCGTAAATCAAGGTGGCACCACGGATAAGATAATTTATTCGCCCTTGACAGAAACTTTATTTTTCTGTCAGGGGCTTTTTTGCTGCTTAAAAAATCCCTCCCGCAAAGCGGAGGGAGACGGTCACTAAGGGCGCCTGCCACTTAACCCAAAATTTCATTTTGGGTTAAGTAAAGGAGATTTAAATTTCCGGGGGAATATATTTACTTATACTATTCTCATTTGAAAATCATGATAAAAAATCATGATTTTCATAGCCGCCACAGGCGGCGTATGAGAATTAGTATTAGAAAAATCAGAGTCCCGGAAATTTAAATCTCCGGGACCCAAATCGAAGATTTGGGTCGGGCAGGCGCCCGGCGGAACCCGGTTCAGTTGCCGGTCACAGGTTACTAAACAGAAAGACAGGTAAAACGCAGCCGTTATCTGCCCGATTTTATTTGCGGTCGTCACCATTCATAACGGACAAAATACCATTTTAAATTAGAAATTGCTCCATAATTTAACTGGCGGAGCAATAACAAGCGGAGGTGCTCTTATATGAAATTTTTACCGGATATTGAAAAGGTAAAGGAAATTGCAGACAGCGGAAAATATAATATTCTTCCGGTAAGCTGTGAGATTTTATCTGATATCTGTACCCCTATTGAAGCTATGAAGATACTGAAAAATATTTCCACTCACTGCTATATGCTTGAGTCGGTTTCGGATAATGAAAAATGGGGCAGATACTCATTTCTCGGTTTTGACCCGAAGCTGGAGATCACCTGCCTCGGAAATCAAATGAAAATAGGAAGTCTTAAAATTATCGCTGAGGACCCGTCCCGTCAGATAAGAGATATTCTCTCGGAATACAAAAGTCCCCGGTTTGACTACCTGCCATCCTTTACAGGAGGACTTGTAGGCTACTTTTCCTATGATTTTCTCGGCTACAGTGAACCATCTGTACGCATCAGAACTGATGACAGCGAAAATTTCAAGGACGTTGACCTTATGCTGTTTGATAAGGTTATAGCCTTTGACAATTTCCGTCAGAAAATAATCCTTATTGCAAATATGCAGCTTGACGACCCTGAAACAAATTATTCAAAGGCTGTATATGAGCTTAAAAAGCTTGCAGATCTTCTGAAAAACGGGGAAAAGAAAAACGAACAGGGCGGACGCCTTAAAGGAGAAGTGACCCCACTCTTCAATAAGGAGGAATACTGTGATATGGTGGAAAAGGCAAAACGCCATATCCGTGAGGGAGATATTTTCCAGATAGTACTCTCCAATCGCCTCAGCGCTGAATTTGAAGGAAGTCTGTTTAATACATACCGTATCCTCAGAACTATAAATCCATCCCCATATATGTTCTATTTTTCGGGGACTGATGTTGAGGTTGCCGGAGCTTCACCGGAAACTCTGGTAAAGCTTGAAAACGGTACACTCCATACCTTTCCTCTTGCCGGAACAAGACCCAGAGGCAAAACAGAAGCTGAAGACAAGGCACTTGAAAAGGAACTTCTTGCAGACGAAAAGGAACTTGCTGAACACAATATGCTGGTAGACCTGGGAAGAAACGACCTGGGAAAGATCAGTAAATTCGGAACAGTTGAAGTTGAAAAGCTCCACCTTATAGAACGCTATTCCCACGTTATGCATATCGGCTCTACTGTAAAGGGTGAGATACGTGATGACTGTGATGCACTGGATGCCGTAAGCTCTGTTCTGCCGGCAGGTACTCTTTCCGGTGCCCCTAAAATAAGAGCATGCCAGCTTATTGCCGAGCTTGAAAACAACAAGCGTGGAATTTACGGCGGCGCAATAGGTTATATAGATTTTACAGGAAATCTTGATACATGTATTGCTATCAGAATTGCCTATAAAAAGAACGGAAAGGTATTTGTAAGGAGCGGTGCCGGAATCGTTGCAGACTCCGTTCCCGAAAAGGAATATCAGGAATGCATTAACAAGGCGGCAGCAGTAGTAAACGCTCTTAAAATGGCTCAGGAGGAGGATTTATGATACTTCTTATTGACAATTATGACAGCTTTTCATATAACCTTTTTCAGCTTGTCGGTGAGATATGTCCCGATATCAGAGTTATAAGAAATGATGAAATGACGATCGCTGAAATAGAAAAGCTTGGTCCCGATAAAATAATTATTTCCCCCGGTCCCGGACGTCCGGAGGATGCAGGAATAATTATTGAAGCTGCTAAAACCCTTTCAAAAAAGATCCCGACTCTTGGGGTATGTCTCGGACATCAGGCAATATGTGCAGCATACGGAGGAAAAGTCACTTATGCAAAGCAGCTTATGCACGGCAAACAATCTGTGGCAAGCTTTAAAAATGACTGTCCTATTTTCAGGGGTATTGCCCCTCAGGCACCTGTTGCAAGATATCATTCCCTTGCAGCAGATCCGGAAACTATCCCCGAATGCCTTGAAATTACCGCAGTTACACAGGACGGTGAGGTAATGGCAGTCCGGCATAAGGAATATCCAATCTTCGGACTCCAGTTCCATCCGGAATCTATTATGACCCCCGATGGAAAACAGATGCTTAAAAACTTTATTGATCTTTAAAAAAACAAAAATTTTTTTATAAGGAGAATGTGATTATGATCAAGGAAGCTATTGCAAAAATCGTTGACAAACAGGATCTGACATACGACGAAGCGTATGCAGTAATATCCGAAATCATGGGCGGGGAAACTACCCCTACTCAGAACGCCGCTTTTCTTGCAGCACTGTCAACGAAAAGTACCAAATCGGAAACTATAGACGAGATAACCGGCTGTGCAGCGGCAATGCGTGACAAGGCAGTAAAGTTCCCTAACGACATGGATCTTCTTGAAATCGTAGGCACCGGCGGAGACGGTGCAAAAAGCTTTAACATTTCAACTACCACCGCCCTCGTCTGTGCGGCAGCAGGACTCAAGGTGGCAAAGCACGGCAACCGTGCAGCTTCATCGGCATGCGGAACTGCAGACTGTCTTGAGGCACTTGGTGTAAATATAAACCTTGAACCGGAAAAATGCCGTGAGCTTCTTGACAAGGTCGGCTTCTGCTTTTTCTATGCACAGAAGTACCACACTTCAATGAAATATGTGGGACCTATCAGAAAGGAACTGGGAATCAGGACGGTGTTCAATATACTGGGACCTCTTACAAACCCTGCAACCCCAAAAAGGCAGCTGCTTGGAGTATATGACGAATCTCTTGCAGAGCCTCTTGCAAAGGTACTTATGAAGCTTGGTGTACGCAGAGGAATGGCAGTTTACGGCATGGATAAGCTTGATGAGATATCCCTCAGTGCGCCTACGAAAATCGCTGAATTTTCCGACGGCTGGTCCAAAACCTATGAGATCACTCCGGAACAGTTCGGTTTTGAACGCTGTACAAAAGAAGACCTCAGAGGCGGCGATCCGGCAGAAAATGCAGAAATTACAAAGGCAGTTTTAAACGGTGAAAGGGGACACAGAAGAAATGCCGTTTTACTCAATGCAGGAGCAGCACTTTACATTGGTGACAAGGCTGAGACAATGGAAGAGGGCATAAAGCTTGCCGGAGAGGCAATTGACAGCGGCAGGGCTGCGAAAACTCTTGAAGAGCTGATTGCCGTTTCAAACAGCTGAGGTGAAAAAAATGGCGACAATACTTGACCAGCTTGCGGATACTGCACGGAAGCGTGTGGAAGAAGCAAAGAAAAAAGTTACCGCAGATGAAATAAAAAGCCGTGCATTATCCATGGAAAAGGGTAATTTTGAATTTGAAAAGGCAATAAAAAAACCGGGTCTTTCCTTTATATGCGAATGTAAAAAGGCATCTCCATCAAAGGGGATTATTGCTGAGGATTTCCCGTATCTTAAAATTGCTGTGGAATATGAAAAAGCAGGGGCTGACTGCATATCTGTACTGACAGAGCCGAGCCGTTTTCTCGGAAGTGACAGATATCTTTCTGAGATCTCATCGGAGGTTTCCATTCCATGTCTGCGTAAGGATTTTACTGTTGACGAATATATGATCTATGAAGCTAAGCTTCTGGGCGGATCGGCAGTACTGCTTATCTGCTCCATACTGACAGGTAAGCAGATAAAGGAATACATCAGTATATGCGATACACTGGGAATTTCGGCACTTGTCGAAGCCCATGACGCAGATGAAATAAAAACAGCAGTTGAAGCCGGAGCAAGAATAATAGGTGTAAACAACCGAAATTTAAAGGATTTTTCTGTGAGCACCGACAACAGCCGCAGGCTTCGTGAGCTTGTACCGGAGAATATTTCCTATGTTTCGGAAAGCGGAATAAATTCAGCGGAAGATGTAAAGCTTGTCAGTGATTCCGGTGCAGATGCAGTTTTAATAGGAGAAGCGCTGATGCGTGCTGAAGACAAAAAGGAAAAGCTTTCACAGCTGAGGGAACTGTTATGACAAAGATCAAGCTTTGCGGACTGAGAAGAGAATGTGATATTGAATATGTAAACGAGCTTATGCCGGAATATATCGGATTTATTTTTTCTTCGGCTTACAGAAGATACATTCCGGAGCAGCAGGCTCTGAACCTGCGTAAGATGCTCCGCAGTGAAATTACGCCTGTAGGGGTATTTGTAAACGAGCCGCAGGATTACATATTGAATATAATCCGGAAGGGCATAATCGGGGCAGTGCAGCTTCATGGAAATGAGGACAACGAATATATTGAAAAGCTCCGCAAGCGGACTGAGTGTCAGATAATCAAGGCTTTTTGCATAAGGGATATTTCTGACATTGCGCTGGCAGAAAACAGTGCCGCAGACCTTGTACTTCTTGATTCGGGAACAGGCTCCGGAAAGGCTTTTGACCATTCCCTTATAAAAAGTATCAGCCGTCCGTATTTTCTAGCCGGAGGACTTACCCCGGAAAATGTCAGAATGACAGTAAATGAGCTGCATCCCTATGCTGTAGACGCAAGTTCATCTCTTGAAACAGACGGTTTTAAGGACAGGGCAAAAATGGCAGCTTTTACTGATGCTGTAAGAAAATAATCCCCGGGAAGGGAAGGGGGACCCAGGGGGTGAATGCAGAAGCCTTCGGCTTCTGCCTGGGGGCGCCCGGTGTGAATATATTCAATAAAATGGACGCTCAGCGGCAGCGATATGGTTCCTGGTATGCTGAGCGATGCACCGGGCGTCCCACTGATGAAAATCGAAGATTTTCATATTCACCCCCGGCTGACACAGTTCAGCTGCATTGCGGCGTCAGCCATGAAAACCACAGTGATCATAACTGTACAGACATCATGAACTGCCAATAAACTGAAAATCTCCCCATGCCGCTTAGGAGATTTTCTTTCCTGTTTGTATTGACACTTTTAGCGGCAGAATGGAGGTCAGCGTGAAAAATCACGCTGATCGGATTCAAATAGGCGTTCTGCTCGCCGCTTATGCGGCAACCGCAGAACATGCCGAAAATCTCCCCATGCCGCTTAGGAGATTTTCTTTCCTGTTTGTATTGACACTTTTAGCGGCAGAATGGAGATTTATATGACTAATCCAAACGGACGTTTCGGAATACACGGAGGACAGTATATACCCGAAACACTTATGAATGCAGTAATAGAGCTTGAAAAAGCCTATAACTTCTATAAAAATGACAAGGCTTTTAATGACGAGCTTACTGAGCTTTTTAATGATTATGCAGGCAGACCGTCACGCCTTTATTATGCTGAGAAGCTGACCAGAGAACTGGGCGGCGCTAAAATTTATTTGAAGCGTGAAGACCTGAATCATACCGGTTCCCATAAAATAAATAATGTCCTCGGACAGGCACTCCTTGCAAAAAAAATGGGAAAAACACGCCTTATCGCAGAAACAGGGGCAGGTCAGCACGGCGTTGCAACTGCTACTGCCGCCGCTCTTATGGATATGGAATGCGTTGTGTTTATGGGAGAAGAGGATACAAAACGTCAGGCTCTTAATGTTTACCGTATGCGACTGCTGGGAGCAGAGGTAATTCCTGTCAGCACAGGTACTGCTACCCTCAAGGACGCAGTCTCCGAAGCAATGCGTGAATGGACATCAAGAATTTCTGATACCCATTACTGTCTCGGTTCTGTTATGGGTCCCCACCCGTTCCCTACTATAGTGCGTGATTTCCAGTCGGTTATCTCAAAGGAAATCAAAAGCCAGCTGATGGAAAAAGAAGGACGTCTGCCTGATGCAGTGCTTGCCTGCGTTGGAGGAGGTTCCAATGCTATCGGAAGCTTCTACCACTTTATCAATGATAAGAGTGTCAGACTCATCGGCTGCGAGGGTG
>JBJEQU010000020.1:0-6910 GCA_051881935.1 Porcipelethomonas sp.
AAGCCGAAGCCGCATAATAGTGACTGTGTACCTCCGGCGGATAGGTTTCAGGCTTATCCGCTATCTCATCCCACGTATATTCCGGCTTTTCCGGAAGATGCACCGTTGTAGTGCCCACAGCCGTTATATGTCCGGTACTGTTGTTCCTTCCCCATGGCAGCGCTATAGTACCTCCCCAGCCGGGGTATTCAGACTGAAGCTGATCACCAAATCCGGTTGCAGTGACAGTGTCGGTGTGTTTAATAGTCGTGCCCTCTGCGGTGAGTCCGCTGCCTACCGTGTCAAAGAGGTTTTCCGGCTTGCTCGTTATTTCATCCCAGGTATATGACGGCTTTTCACTTTCCTTTGCCCAAGGATATACATCCGATGCCGGAAGTGCCTCCGGAAAATCGGTTATGTCAGACTTGGTGTGAGTGTGTGAAAGGTCAGCTTTCTGCTCCATTATACTATCTGTATATTCCCGTGCCTTTGAAAGAGTATCACTGTCCCCGGTCTCCGAGTAAACTTTTGCAGCAGCAAGCGTTTCAGCGTCTGTTTTATCAGCGTAGGTCTGTGCACTTTTCAGGGCAGCATCAGCGGCTCCCACCGGGTCAAAAAGTCCGCTGCCTCCCACAACTCCTCCTGCGTATGAAACGCCGCCGCTGCCCGACATGGAACTTATGGCATCGGTTTCACTGCCGATCTCAAGAGTGTTTGCGGAAGGGTCATCCAGATCGATAACGGCAGCCGTCACCATATATTTTCCCATAACGCCGTGTACCTCCGAGCTGACCTCCACCATATCTCCTGCCCGGAAGCTGTCAATGCCGCTCCCCTCGGATGAAATGTCCGCCGCAGTAATGGTCATACTCTCCCACTCTGATACCGACTGGAGATATTTCACCGCCTTTTTGGTAAGACTTGAAACGGCGGTCACATTTGGGAAATTCACCTCACGCTGAATCCAGCCGTATTTTGCAACAAGACTTTCCGAGTAAAGGCAGTCGGAATACCGCAGTACAGATTCAGCCGAAACTGTCTCATCAACAGCCTGCTTAATATCGCTTCCGGAAATGTACCCGGAAACATCCGTAAGCCGTATGCTCAGCGGTTCGGACCTGCCACCGGTGTCCACATTGTCACCGGTAGGACGGACGGCAGTGACCAGCTGATCCAGCTTTTTCTGACGCTGCAGATCAATGAGATTGCTGCCCAGTTTTATCTTTCGGGAGGACACTGTAAGGTCATCACCGCTGAGCCAGTCCACATAATTTTTCCCGTCCTCATGGCGCATTTTCAGCACTCCCCCGAAAGGCTCCAGCAAAAGCCGGCTTATTATTTCAAGGGTTGTCAGGGTGCCGCTGAAATTTTCAGTCCGGGGACATGTTGTAAGGACTGACAGGTCAGATGAAACATTGCCCCTGTAAAATTTTCTTGCAATGTTGTCCGGATAAATGCCGCCGTAAATGTCACCATGACTGTTGTGGTAATCCAGCAGCTTTTCCAGCCATGTTGAAATGCCGTACCCCACCGTTGAACTGAAATCGGTTCTTACACTGTCCAGCAGAAAGGCAAGCTCGCTTTCACAGACAACAGTTTTTTCGTTGTAAAATCCCCTTTCGGACTCACAGACACGCCCAATAAAGAGCGGTTCATTTTCATCGTACCGCAAAAGGGTGATTATCCTTTTCGGCTCTGTCACCTGTTCGTACAGGGGATGCTCAGGATAAATTGTGAAGGTAAGATGTCCCACTTCGTTGACCGCCGTTTCCAGTCGGCAGCCGGACACCTCATATCCCGGCAGGCTGAAGCTTCCGAAGCCGGATAAAAATTCATCGTCAAGCTTTAATATATACATTTGTACCTCCCTTTTTTACTTTTCAGCAGTTTTGCTGTCCGGGCATAAAAAAAGCACCCGGAAAGGTGCAATAAAAATTTTCATATACAGCAAAACCGCCCTGATTTTCCAGAGCGGTTTTTTACGAAAGAACGGTTATCCGGCAGGCGTAGCATCCTCCTGCATCTCTCGGGATCACTCCCTGTCAAACCATCGGCGTGTGGTCGCTACGGAATTTACCACCTCAGATAACCAGTTCTTATCTTATTCATATTTTACCATGTTTATTCATCCTTGTCAAGTTTTTTATAAACCGGAATGTTATTTCTGAGTCTCTGAGAAAAACGTTTATTATTTTCCCTGACCGCTGTTATAATTGAATTTTTAAAGTTCGGGTCTTCTCCTTCAACGACCAGCCGCAGAACAAGATTAACTGATATTCCATTATGTATAAAGGATTTGGATACTAACGCAGTATTAACTTTATCATCCTTAAAAATATAGTCGGGGTCAGCAATAATTTCCGGGAAGAACTTCTCATATTCTTCATAAAACTCCCTTCCTCGGCGTTCAATGATGTGTTCTACCCTGTTATCAGTTATAATAACCTCATCAGTTATAATCCTGCCGTCACATATTCCCTTATATTTTTCAATATCAATCTTCCCAATAAAATGCACATCATTTACCGCCGTTTCGCTGTTGTTTCTACATCAATTATACCATTTTTATGAATAATGTCAACCTCTGCATCATCTCAAATCGTTCCCGGATATCTCCGCCTGACAGCAAAACCGCCCTGATTTTCCAGAGCGGTTTTTTCGAAAGAACGGTTATCCGGCAGGCGTCCCATTCTCCTGCATCTCTCGGGATCACTCCCTGTCAAACCATCGGCGTGTGGACGGGGACGAAATCTTCCACCTCAGATAACCTGTTCTTATCCTACGTTTATTATACCATATTTATTCTGATTTGTAAAGTATTTTTTTGTTTCTCAGAAGTCTTTTCCATTCACTTTCATTTATCTTCATAAAAGTAATAATCGAATTTTTAAAAGCTGCGTCGTCTGTAGATGTAACAAGTCTGAGAACGGTTTTAAATGGTTCATTTCCATCAGAAAACGCCTTCAGAATTAAGGCAGTATAAGGCTTATTTGCCTCAATAATATAATCAGGCTTTGAAATTATCTCATTCATATACCGGAAATAACGTTCATAGTCATCAGGATGCCTTATTTTTATATGCCGAATACGCTCATCAGTTATAATTACCTCATCAGTTTTTATATCATCAGTGATACATTTATATTTTTCAATATCAATCTTCCCAATAAAATGCACATCATTTACCGCCGTTTCGCTGTTGTTTCTACATCAATTATACCATTTTTATGAATAATGTCAACCTATGCATCATCTCAAATCGTTCCCGGATTACTCCACTGTGCAGTAAATTTCCCTGTCACCTCAGCGCTGGGAGTAACTATCATTATCTCATGAATACCACTTAAAATAACGCTGTGCTCTGCCACTGCACTCATGTGGAACTGGGGGACATTGTCAATACGCAGCTCCCACTGGCTGCCCCCGGTCATGGAATCCCTTGCAAAGGTCACGTTTACCGGTGACGCACCAAAATCGAAAGTCGCTCTCTTGCAGCCCCGGAACTCCAGCGACGGCGGAGAGGCTGTGACATATTCAAGAAATGTACGTCCGCTGCCATAGAGAACATAATTGTTGAAAGCATGAAGATCGCTGACAGAAACAACACCGTCAAAGTCAAAATCTGCACGCAGTGCCGCTGCCGACTCAAAGCTGCGTTTTGTTACAACTGCTTCAATGGCAGCCTTGTCGGCAGTACTGCTGACAATTCCGTCCCCGTCCACATCACCGTAAAGCCACCCTGTGGGGAACTCCGTTCCGGTGACTTCAATAATTGCCATATAAATAACGTTCTGATACTTGAACGGCTCACAGTCGCATTCCACTGTAACCTTCGAAACTGCGCCCTTTTGCAGACTTCCGACCTTTACTCTCCCCACATAGTGATACTCCGGATCGTCATCGAGAATGATGCTGTCAAAGTGCTTTCCGTGAAGGGCTGCAGTCATGGCACTGTAGTCGGAAAGAAGCTGTGAATTTCTCTGCGGCAGGGTAAATACAAAGGAAAGCCTGCGGTTTCTGTACCTGACTCCCCCGAAATATTCGGTCATGTCAATCTCCCCGTCACCGCCGGGAATGTCAATTTTATACTCCTTGACTTCCGGGGTTTCAATGGTAACTTTTGAGAGATACGCCCCGAAGCTGCCTGAATGAATGTCACCGAAGGTGACTCCTTTTATACCGCTGCTGCTCATGCCCCTGACCTCCTTTTGCGTCTTGCAATGGAACCTAAAGCTCCGTCCATAGCCGGTGCTATTTCACCGACAAGAGTTTTTCCGTCAAGATAAATACGGAGATTTTTTATGTTCTCGTTAAGCTCAGTAAGCTTGTCAAGAACCGCACTGTTTCCGGTGCCGCCGCTTATACGCTCCGCCACACGGTCTATCCATTCGGTGTTTTTTTCAAGAGGGATTATTGCCTCCGCACCGTCCTCCCCTACCCTGGCAATATGCTCACGGGTGACGATTCCGCCTTCTGCGTGACCGGTAAGGGAGGACACATCTGCTATACTGCTGACTGAAAAAGTGATTTTCGACATAATTCCGGAGATATCCGAAGCGATAGATGCCACCGTACTGTAAACTGATGCTGCCTTTGCCGCAAGTCCGCTTTTGAAGGTATCCATAAGGTACGCCCCGGCAGACCTGCCGTCTATAGAAAGACTGTTAAGTGAACTGCCTGCGACCTGCGAACAGGCTGCGATCACAAGTGGTGCTGCAGCATTTACCCCCGCTGCCATTTTAGAGATACCGCTGTAACCGGCACTGCCGATCCTGTCCCATTGCTGCTGATTCCGGGAATACAGACTGCCCAGAATACTCAGCTGCTTTGAGGAAATTCCCGACATGCCTCTTGAAACTGCTGTTTCCATCAGGTTCATTTCATCAGAAATATTTTCCCTCTGACGCTGCAGTGACTGACTGCCTGAATTCTCCGCAGCAATAATGCCCTCAGTGATTTTTGAAATAATACCACTTACCTTTTCGCTGCTGCTGTAAACAGTTTCAGAGATTCCGCTGATATTTTTCGCCTTTGTGCAGTAGCCTGAAATAGCATTTCCGGCATCTTCCGCCGCCTTTTTACTGTCCTGACAAGCACTTCCTATACCCATGATTCTGTCTGCAATTCCGGCGATTTCCCCGGCTGCATTTTTTACGGAATAAAAACCTCCGTCATAAGCCTGACCGAAACTCATGATCCTGTCCGCAACTCCGGAAATATCCGCCGCCGCATTTCTCGCCGCCGATCCACTGTCCGAATACGCCCTTTCTGCACCGGCAATTTTTTCCGCTATTCCCGGGATTTTACCGGCAGCATTTTCTGCCGCAGCAAAACCTGTTTCATAAGCTTTGCCTATGCCGGCGATTTTTTCAGAAGTGATGTCAGCGGCTTCAGCCGCCCTGTCTGCGGCGGCTGTATTTTTTTCATAAACTGCACCGGACTCTTCCGCACTTTTTGCCGCAGCATCAAAAGCGGACGCCGCAGCCTGAGCATAATCCGGACTTTTTTCATAAGCCCGGTTTACCATGCCTATCTTTTCAGCGATGTCAGAAAAAACCGATGAAAGCTTTCCCATTGAAGCCGTATCATAAGCCGTATCAAAGGCACTGCCCATCCTGCCGCAAAGTGTTTCCACTTTTTTCAGTGCCTGTTCAAAGGTTCCTGAAAAACCGGTATCATACTCCGGAAGCTTCAGTTCAGGAAGTTTAACCACTGGCTGCTCAATGTGAGCAGCATTCCCATAAGCCCCTATACCGCCCATGGAACCCGAAGTCTGTACGCCGCCTGCATACTCTGTTTTGCCGGTGCGGATATTTATACTGTCCGGCTGAAATGCAGCGGCTGAACCGGAGATCTTACCCAGTGCGTCATATAATTCCGCTGCCTTTTTTTCCGCAAAGGAAGCAACACCGTCAATATCTCTCTTTGCCTCGTCAGCGCCCTCAACTGCAATTTTTCCAAGCAGTTCAAAAAGCTCCATAAATTAAATCTCTCCCCTTTCTGAAAGTCAGATTGCCATAAGTGTAAGCGAATTTTCAATATCCTCTGTATTTTTCATAAGCTCCCGGATGTCAATATCCTGGGGCAGGGCTGCAAGCTTAAAGTCCTCCCAGCTCATTCCGGTATTTTTGTGAAGCCAGAATTCCCATGCCTGCTGCTCATTGACAGCGTCGTAAAACCCGTCGATAAATTCACACAGTGAAGCGGAGCCTATACAGCAGTCAAGGAGTACAAATGGCTGGGAGCACCGTGAACACAGAGTGTCAAAAAACTTTATTCTGCCGGCAAAAACGATCCGGAGAGTACCGTAAAAAAATCACGGAATTCGTCCTTTTCAAAAAGTGCCTTAACAAGTCCGGCAAACTCTGCCGGCGGAAGCTTTTCAAGCGTATCACGGGACTGACCGCTGAGATCTGCCATAAACTCCATGATCTCGTTTTCACATTCCGGAATGGCAGCGCAAATTATCTGAGCCAGGGAAAAAGCAATGTTCATCCCCACAGTACGGCGGTCACTGCCTGCTGCATCCACACCGGAAAAACAGCTTTTAAGTTCTGATATCCCACATTTTGAAATAATGCCTGCCATAGAAAAAATATCCTTTGAGCAGAGCTTTCTCAACTGAATTTTGTTATTGTTCATAGAATTGTCCTTTCTTTTAATATCAAAAAATTAACCTTTCTCCTTACTTTCTCAACATGTGCAATTTTTACCTTCCGCTTACTGCGGCTGAAACAAATCTTGTTACTTTTTCACTCAAACCATACTAAACTATACCAATTTTCTTTTTTCTGTTCATTTCTTTGTATGCACAAAGTTTTTTCTTCCGCTTACTGCAGCTAAAATGGGTTTTGCTTTTTTTTAGTTAGATCAAACTAAACTATATCAATTTTCTTTTTTCTGTTCATTTCTTTGTATGCACAAAGAAACG
>JBJEQU010000021.1:0-6907 GCA_051881935.1 Porcipelethomonas sp.
AGGAACAGCTGTTATTGAACATATTAATTAAAATATTCTGGATGAACAGGATGATACTGATATATTTACTGAACCTACAATAAAGGGTAAGCTGAATGTAAATGCCATGAAGGCTGAAAAACATCTTTATGACCATATACTCTATGATTCAACAAATGAACGTGATTTTGCTGAAAAGCTTGATACAGATACAGAAGTAGCTGTTTACGTAAAACTTCCGGGAGGATTTTACATCTCGACACCGGTTGGCAAATACAACCCTGATTGGGCGATTGCATTTTACGAGGGTACAGTAAAGCACATATATTTTGTTGCTGAAACAAAAGGTTCTATGAAATCAATGCAGTTGAGATTAGTAGAGGAATCTAAGATACACTGTGCAAGAGAGCATTTTAAAGCAATTAGCAATGGCAATGTGGTTTATGATGTGGTTGATAGTTACTCTTCACTCCTGGATATAATCAAATCATAGGGATTCTGAGAAACAGGTTTGTTTCAAAAAGAGCGAAGTATTAAAATTAAAAGGAGAATTTTATGATGAAAATAAAAAAGATGCTTGCAGCAGTATTTGCCGGAATACTGGAAGTCAGTACAATTTCAGTTTTATCATCAGCTGTATCATATTCCGGTATTTCAGGTGATGTAAATTCAGACGGAAAATTTGATATTTCTGATATTGCTGAATTGCAGAAATGGCTGATTAATGACGGTACAGCGCTTGCTGACTGGGAAAATGGTGATTTTGATCAGGACAATATTCTAAATGTGTTCGATCTTTGTCTTATGAAGAGAGAATTGCTTTGTACTGCTGAAAAAGGACGAACGGTTAAAGTAAGTACAGCTGAGGAACTTCAGAATGCTTTGAAAAATGCAGTAGCAGGTGATACTATTCTGCTTGCAGGCGGAGAATATGAGTGGGAACAAAAGGGGACTGCTGGTTCTCTATTCATGTCGTCAGCAGAAGGAACAGCAGATGCGCCAATTACGATAAAAAGTACTGATAAATCTAATCCGGCAATTCTGAAAGGGACAAGCTTTTCTGATGGAATGGTGCTGTATATTACGGGAGATTACTGGAATATTGAGGATATTTCTTTTTGCAATGCCAAAAAAGGAATTATGCTGGATAATTCAAATCATACAGTAATCAGAAACGTTTCAGTTTACAATATCGGTGAAGAAGGTATTCATATACGTGACGGAAGTTCTGATTGTCAGATAATCGGAGCAAATATACATGATTGCGGACTACTTACAGCGAGCTATGGAGAAGGAATTTATATCGGAAGTGCGGAATCCACTACGGGATATTCCTATGACTGCAATGATAATCTGATACAAGACTGTATAATCGGTCCGAATGTGACTGCGGAATGTATTGACATAAAGGAATATACAACAGGAAATACTATTGAAAACTGTACAATGTACAGCGGTGGAATGACAGCAACGGACAGCTTTATTGATATTAAGGGAAATGAAGTTACAGTCCGCAATAATATTTTTTATGATGACGAAAATGCAAATATTGCTGATGCTGTTCAGCTGCATTGCCAGGTTGAAGGCTGGGGATGTGATAATGAAATTTACGGTAATACTGCATATCTGACATCAGAAACAGCATATTTTGTCCGTTCTTGGTCGGGTACTTCCTGTTCAGTATGGAATAATATCAGGAATCCGGAATCGGATACCTATATGTATCGTGCATATAATGGGAGTACCATGAATATTTTGGATACAAATGGAGAATAAGGTATGGCAAGAATAATGTTTGTCTGTCACGGCAATATCTGCCGTTCGCCGATGGCAGAATTTATTATGAAAAAGCTCGTAAGAGATACCGGATTACAGGATAGTTTCTGCATTGAATCCAGTGCCACAAGTACCGAAGAAATCTGGAACGGAAAAGGCAATCCGGTATATCCTCCGGCAAAAGCAGAACTTAAAAAGCATGGTATATCATGCGAGGGGAAATGTGCCGTACAGCTTAAAAAGAGTGATTATGAAAACTATGATTACTTTATTGGTATGGATTCTGCAAATATAAGAAATATGCGCAGAATCCTTGGAAATGATAAAGATGAAAAGATATACAAGCTGCTTAGTTTTGCAGGCAGAGGTGATGATGTAGCTGACCCGTGGTACAGCGGAGATTTTGAAACCACTTACAGGGATATTTATGAGGGCTGTGATGCATTTCTGAAATATTTAACCGGAGAAGACAGAAATAATGGAGAGTTGAAAAATGGATTTTAAAATTGAAAGCAACAGAATTTTCAAAGAAGATGAAAACGGCAAGATAATTGCAGAAATCACTTTCCCGGAAACTGAAAAGGGTGTATTCTGCATTGACCACACTTTTGTAGATGATTCACTGAGAGGGCAGGGTGTAGCAGGACAGCTTGTACAACTGGCAGTTGACAAGATAAAGGAACAAGGCGGAAAAGTCACTGCTACCTGTTCTTATGCTCAGCACTGGCTTGAAAAACATGGAATATGAAAGGTGAACTGAAATGAATGATTGTGATACCTGTGCATACTGTTCCTACGATGAGGAGCTGGACTGCTATACTTGTGAAATGAACCTTGACGAAGATGAGTATGCAAGGTTTGTACAGGGGCAGTATAAAAAATGTCCGTATTATCGTGACGGTGATGAATATAAAATAGCAAGGAAGCAATGATGTGATTTAAGGAAACAAAGGTTAACTTTGTAGTTTATCAGTACTAATGACAGAAACGATAATAGGACAAGTAGAACTCTGTAAGGTTTTATTGTCTCATCCATATTGGAATCATTTTATAAAACAGGAGGAATATAACAATGGATAATTTTAATTTTTAAAGCCCGACTGAATTTGTTTTCGGAAAAGAACGAGAGAATGCATTGTTCAGAAACTGGAGGAGGCAGTATAGGAAATGATTGATTATGAAAAACTGAAACCGATACTTGAAGAATATAAAGAAAATTTTTTAAGCCGCTGGAATGAAGAAAAATATAAATGGGTAGCTGTCAAACATTTTCAGGAACAATGGAAAAGAACAGATATAGGATTTTTTGAAAAATTTCAGAATGCAACGGAAAAACATCAAAATCTTTTAAGTACAGGGCAATACTGGCAGCCACGTTCTATGATAGGATATTTTTGTAATATATGCAGTGAACAGAAAGTCAAAGAACAATTTGACAGGTTATATGATGAAACAACTGATTTAAAAGAAAGAGTTACTGAATTTATTGAATTTTTTAAAAGTGATGATATGATAGGAAAGGTAATTGAAAATCGTGGAAAAAAATTAAGTACAAATCAGGATGCTCGTGCTATATCAGTATACCTTGAATCAATGTTCCCTGATAAATACTATTTTTATTTTCCAGGTTTATATAATGAAATAAAATCAATATCTGAATTTAATCAGCCAAAAGGTTTTAGTAGTATTGATAGTATGTTGAAATATATGGAGATGTGTGATGAAATATGTGAGTATGTCAAGCAGGATAATGATTTAATAAATATACTTGAAAATGTTATTACAGATAATGAACACAACGATAAATCATTGCATATTCTTACTCAGGATATTGTATATTTTTTCTATCAAAAAAATAATAAATCTAATGTTACATATTTAAGTGAAATAATTGAGTCTTTGAAAGAATTAGGCGGAATTGCTTCACTCAATGATTTAAATAATAAGATACAGGAAAGAGGTTTGTTGAAATCTATTAATACTAATTCTAACTGGAAATATGCTGTAAGTATGAATTTACAGCAGCATTGCAAGGAAACAAAGTCATATGTAGAGGGAAATGAAAATTTGTTTTATTCTGTTGAAGGGTTAGGAAAAGGCGTATGGGGATTGCGTGGGTATGAGCAGGATGAAGTTGAAACAGATATAAATCCTTATACAAAATACGATTTTCTTAATGATGTGTATATCTCTGAAAATGAATACAACAAATTGATTACATTATTGAAACACAAAAAAAATATAATCTTGCAAGGAGCCCCGGGTGTTGGTAAAACATTTGCAGCAAAAAGACTTGCATATGCTATGATGGGGGAAATTGATGAATCCAGAATAGAATTCATACAGTTTCATCAGAACTACTCTTACGAAGACTTCATAATGGGCTATCGTCCTGACGGAGAGGGGTTTAAACTTACAGAAGGTATCTTTTACCGTTTCTGTCAGAAAGCTGCCAATAATCCTGATAAAGAGCATTTCTTCATAATTGATGAAATTAACCGTGGCAACATGAGTAAAATTTTCGGTGAACTTATGATGCTGATAGAAAAGGATTACAGAGCCACTAAAGCTACTTTGGCTTACAGTGGTATGCCGTTTTCAGTACCTGAAAATCTATACATAATAGGTATGATGAATACTGCTGACCGAAGCTTAGCGATGATAGATTACGCTCTGCGAAGAAGATTCAGCTTTTTTGAAATGGAACCCGGATTTGACTCGGAAGGTTTCAGTAAATACCGGAAATCACTGGAAAATGAAACTTTTGACGCACTAATAGAAATGATAAAAATTTTGAATAAGGATATATCGGATGATAAATCCCTTGGCAGAGGATTCAGAATAGGTCACAGCTACTTCTGTGGTTGTGACAAAGACGATTGTACAACAGACTGGATGCGGTCAGTAGTAGAATTTGATATACTTCCGATGCTTGAAGAATACTGGTTTGATGAACCATCAAAGCTTCAGCAATGGAAAAATAATCTGCGTGGTGTATTCGATGACTAATGATAAAGGGATTTATATCAAGAATATTTATTACATGCTGTCATATGCTTTTCAGGTACTTAAACAGTCAAACTATGAAAACATAGCTTCAGAAGAATTTGATAAGATTCAGGATCTGTTTGCCGCCATTCTTGATAAAGGTGTTGCCAAACAGTTGAAACAAGGTCTTTACCGTGAATATGTAACGCAGCATGAAACGATGTCTGTAATGCGAGGCAAGCTTGATATGCAGGAAACAATCAGAAATCAAATACAGAGGAAACAGAAGCTTGCTTGTGAATTTGATGAGCTTTCAGAGAATAATATTTTCAATCAGATAATAAAGACCACAATGATTTGTCTGATAAGGTCTGATGAAGTATCAGCTGAGCGTAAATCAACTCTTAAGAAGATGATTGTCTTTTTTGACGGAGTGGAAATGCTGTCACCTAAATCAATAGAGTGGAACAGGATTCATTACCAAAGAAATAATAAAAATTATGAATTGCTGCTTAATATATGTTACTTTGTGCTTGACGGTATGTTACAAACAACAGATAAAGGCGAATACAGAATGACATCATTTTCAGATGAGCATATGGCAAAGCTTTTTGAAAAATTTATTCTTGAATACTATCGTCAGCATCATACATATCTTTCTGAAGCAAAGGCGGCACAGGTTAAGTGGAATTTAACTGGTGACAATGAAGAAGCTATGATAAGATTTCTTCCGGCAATGCAGACAGATGTATTTCTGAGACTTAATGAGAGGATACTGATTCTTGATGCCAAATACTACGGTAAGGCGTTACAGAAACAATATGATAAGCATACTCTTCACTCAGCTAACATTTACCAGATATACACATACGTGAAGAATCAGGACATAGGTAATACCGGCAATGTTGCAGGTATTCTGATATATGCTAAAACACAGGAGGAGATAACTCCTGACTGCATTTTTAACATTGGTGGCAATCAGATAGGTGCGAAGACTCTTGATCTGAATCGGGAATTCAAACAGATAGCTGCACAGCTTGACAGCATTGCCGAGGGGTATTTCGGGAAACAACAGCTCAAAAACAGCTAAGAAAAAACATCTACCAACATAACTGCCAAACAAAGGCGAAAACCCATGGCAGACAGGGGAGAGAAGAAGGCGGTAATAAAAATCGGTTGGTACCGGGAGGTTTAAGCAATAGAGTCTGAGTACTATACATACAGCAATAATAACCGATATTCATTCTGAAAATTGTAATTCGGGAATTCGGGAGAAATATATAACGGTCAAGTCACATAAACGTGGCTTGACCGTTTTTATTAGGGTATAACATGTAATTTCTGTTCTTCAATAAATTTCCGCCCCTCTGGGGTATCTTTTACAAATAAACATAATGTATCAGGCAGAGGATTGATATTATCTACATGATCGCTGATTTTTCCATTACTTTTGAGATACATCATTCTGTTGTACTGCGGGATGACTGCAAGAATGATTTCCGGACTTTTTTGCTTGATTTTCTGACACAAATGGTGGATAATGTTGATTCTTCCCCATGAAACGGATTTGTTTTCAGCATTACTCAATCCACTTGCCAGAATATCAATAGCCTCCACAGGCGGTAATTTTGCAATGCAGGATATAACAGGGTCTGAAAAAAATTCAAAGGTAAAATTTTCAGATATATTTTTTTCAATATATTCCTCATCAGTATAATAGTCATAAAGCTTAATAATTCTGCTTGCCACATTCGTAGTAAGCCTTTCACCCTTTTCATACAAACCATTATTAGAAAGCTCGGCAATAAGGATTTTTCGCATCTGGGCATACTTGGGAAATGCAACTTTATTATAAGTGAGGGACTGTGAAGCATAATACTGAATATCTTCATAAATTGTATTCAACGAAAATGAGGAAAGTTCTTCGTCATTGTGAGTATAAAAATATTCAGCAATAACGGCTAATATAGATTCTTTGTCATATTTCGGTTTTGGACCTCTTGACATAACTACTTCTCCTTTTTAAATAAATTAAAATATGATTGAACTCTCTTTTTTGCATCATCATCAGCACATAAAATCACGAGCGTGTCAATGTCAAATGAAATGTGATATGTTATACTGAAAGAGCAGTCGACAAACACCCAAAAATCTGGTAGAATAA
>JBJEQU010000022.1:0-6815 GCA_051881935.1 Porcipelethomonas sp.
TATTGCATTCATAAGCTGAGTGAATGTAACGCCTCCTGCTTCGGGGGTACCTGTTCCGGGAAAGCAGGACGGATCAAGAACGTCAAGGTCGATTGTGAAGTAAACCGGATTGCTTCCGATTTTTTCTTTAAGGGTATCTATTGTATCGAAATTGAATTTATTGGTATAAACGTGATTTTTGCCCCAGTAAAATTCCTCTCTGTCACCGCTTCTTATGCCGAACTGAAAAATCTTCCCATCCCCCACAAGCTCATGGCATCTTCTCATAACGCAGGCGTGGGAAAGCTTCTGTCCCAGATAGTCATCTCTGAGGTCAGCATGTGCATCAAAATGCACAATATGCAGATCGGGATATTTTTTCACAGCCGCCCTTACGGATCCCAGCGTCACAAGGTGTTCGCCGCCTATCATAAGGGGCATCTTCCCGTCATTTAAAATTTTTTCCGAGAGCTTTTCAATATCCTCAAGAGCCGACTCGGGACTTCCGAAGCAAAGCTCCGGATCTCCGGCGTCAAAAACCTTTATGTCGGTCAGGTCCTTGTCCTGATAGGGACTGTAGGTCTCGATTCCGAAGCTTTCGTTTCTCATAGCCGCACTTGCAAATCTCGTTCCCGGACGGTATGACGTGGTACTGTCAAATGGCGCCCCGAAAATGACGATTCTGCTGTCACTGTATTCGCTGTCGCAGCCGATAAAGGTATGAATATTCTTTTCCATTTATTTGTGTTCTCCTGATTCTCTCAGGCAGTCCCTTACATTATTTGGTATTGCAAAGCAGCCTGTATGAAGAATAGTATTGTAATATTTCGTTTTGATACCCAGACTGTTCCACCAGTCCGCTTTAAGGTCAGCTCTCGGGTCGTATTTTTTTGACGCAAAGCCGAAAAGCCAGTGTCCCGAAGGATAGGTTGGAATATGTGCCTGATATACAAGGGCAACAGGGAAGGTGGACTTGATTCTGCTGTGTGCTCTTTTCATGGAGTTTGCATAGGAGGTATAGAAGGTACTTTCATGCTGATTTACAAGTATACCGTCCTCTTTGAGAGCCTTGTAGCAGTTTCCGTAAAATTCCTTGGTAAAAAGTCCTTCACCTACGCCAAAAGGGTCGGTGGAGTCAACAATGATAAGGTCGTATTCGTTTTCTCTGCCTCTTACAAAGCGCAGTCCGTCCTGATAGTAAATGTGTACTCTCGGGTCGGTAAGCCGGCAGGAAAGGGTGGGCAGATATTCACGGCACACCTCAACCACCATTTCATCGATTTCCACCATGTCGATATTTCTGACATGGCTGTACCTTGTAAGCTCCCTTACCGTTCCGCCGTCTCCGGCACCGATAACCAGCACATTTGAAATATCGGGATTCACAGCCATGGGGACGTGGGTTATCATTTCGTGATAAATATACTCATCTCTTTCGGTTACCATTAAAAGTCCGTCAAGGGTCAGCATACGCCCGAATTCATCCGATTCAAAAACATCAATACGCTGAAATTCACTCTGTGCACTTCTCAGATGCTTGTCAACACGAATCGAAAATTTAACGTTGTCGCTGTGATTTTCCGTAAACCAAAGATCCATTTTACGCCTCCACTACATTTATTTTTTCTATTTTCATGTCCTGTGTACCTGTCATGAAGCAGCCTTTTTCTTTGGCGTAATTAATATAACTTATTATTTCACCGGTTATTTTTTCCCCCGGTGCAAGTATCGGTATTCCCGGCGGATAGCACATTACAAATTCACCGCATATCATACCGCTGCTTTCATTTATTGGAACTGATCTCTTCGGACTGTAAAAAGCCTGCTGAGGAGGGGTGATGACTTCCGGATTAATATATTCATGGTCGAACATTCCGGCTTTGTCCTTTGAATAAAGACGCTTTATTTCAGAAAGGGAAGATATAAGACGCTCGATTTCAAGGGCTCTGTCACCGGCTGAAATTATCGCAAGGATATTTCCTATGTCTCCGAATTCGATCTGTATTCCGTAGTCGTCACGGAGAATGTCATAAACCTCGATTCCTGCAAGACCGATATCACGGGTATGGACAGAAAGCTTTGTCCTGTCAAAATCATAGAAAGCACCGCCGTCGCAAAGCTCACTGCCGAAAGCGTAATATCCGCCCAGCCGGTTGATCTCCTGCCTTGCATATTCTGCATACTGAACGGTTCTTGAAAACAGTTCCTTTCCGTTAAGTGCAAGATTTTTTCTTGCAATATCAAGGGAGGATATAAGGAGGTAGGAGCCGCTGGTAGTCTGGGTAAGGTTAATGACCTGACGTACATAATCCGCATTTACGTCCGGTCCGCAGAGGAGTATTGAACTCTGAGTAAGCGAACCTCCGGTTTTATGCATGCTTACAGCTGCCATATCAGCACCGGCTGCCATTCCGGAAAGGGGCATATTTTCACCGAAATAAAAGTGAGTGCCGTGGGCTTCGTCCACAAGTGCAAGCATATTATGCTCATGGGCAAGGCTTACTATTTCACGTATATCCGAGCAGACTCCGTAGTAGGTCGGGTTATTTATCAGAACAGCCTTAGCATCAGGATTGGCTTCGATCGCCTTTTTTACATCCTCTGCGCTCATTCCGAGGGGGATGCCAAGCTCCTTGTTTGTACCGGGGTTGACGTAAACAGGAACTGCACCATTGACTACAAGGGCATTTATAGCACTTCTGTGTACATTCCTGGGCATGATAATTTTATCTCCGGCTTTGGTTGCCGCCATTATCATGGTCTGGACTGAACCGGTAGTACCGTTTACAATAAAAAATGCATTTTCCGCACCAAAAGCATCCGCCGCAAGCTCCTGCGCTTCCTTTATCACAGAAACCGGATGGCACAGATTGTCCAGAGGCTTCATTGAATTCACGTCCGCTTTAAGACATGACTTGCCGAGAAAATCGGTAAGTTCTCTGTTCCCACGTCCGCCCTTATGACCTGGTACGTCAAAGGGAACGACACGGTTTTGCAGATGCCGTGTCATAGCTTCCAGCACAGGTGCTTTGCCCTGAGAAAAAATCATTCTGATTCCCTCCCGCTAATAAATATTCATTCCGCTGAAGATCTCGATCATTTCACGCCGCAGACTGTTTGTGATATCAAGTCTTTCCTGGGGCGGAAGCTCATAGACATCCGTATTGAAAAGATAGTTGCGGAGCTGGATCTCCTTGATCAGCATTTTTGTATGGAATATGTTTGACTGATAGACATTGACGTCTATGGCGTCATACTTTGTAAGTGTTTTCTTGTCGATATAGTCCTGAATAGAAGTAATATTATGGTCTATAAAATATTTTTTTCCGCACATGTCACGGGTAAAGCCTCTTACACGGTAATCTATGGTGATAATATCCGAGTCAAAGCTGCCGATAAGATAATCGAGGGTATTAAGAGGGGAGATCTCACCGCAGGTTGCGACATCAATATCCACCCTGAATGTACAGACAGCATTTTCCGGATGGGATTCCGGGAATGTATGCACAGTTACATGGCTTTTGTCAAGATGGGCATGGACGGTATTGCTTTGGTGAAAATTGAGACCCTGATTGCAGGAACTGTCAATATGTTCAGGGGAGACCTTTCCCTCCGCAATGAGAATGTTTACAGAAGCCCCCTGCGGATCATAATCCTGTTTTGAAATGTTTAAAATAGTTGCACCGATCATTTCAGTTACATCGCAGAGAATTTTTGTAAGTCTTTCCGAGTTATACTGTTCATCGATATACCTGATATAATCTTCACGTTCACGTTTGCTGTTTGTATAGCAGACATCGTAAATATTAAAGCTAAGAGCTTTTGTAAGATTATTAAATCCATACAGCGCCAACTTTTTTTCCAACCCTAACATCACGGCCTTTCAAAATAATTATTAGTTTTATCAATATTTTGCGTATCATACGTCATACTTCACCTAATTTTAGCATATTTTGAAGTGAAATGCAATGGCTTTTATAAATTTCAGTGAAAAAAACTGTCAGAATTTAATTTACATTTTATATGTAATTCATAGTCTTGAGCAGGAACAGCCACAGGGTAAGGGTTACAGCACTGAAAAGTGTGGTCATCATAACTGCACAGGAAGTCACAACACCCTTGTGTCCCATATTTTTTGACATAACAAAGCAGCTTCCGGTGGTCGCACTTCCCAGCATAACCAGTATTGCAATAAGTTTTTCTCCGGTAAATCCCATAGCTATTGCAACAGGCAGGAATAATGCACAGAATCCCACAAGCTTTACCAGTGTTATCCACAGGCTCAGTGAGAGCTTTGATTTTGCGTCGCTTACCTGGAACAGGGCACCAAGGGCGATAAGGGACAGGGGACTTGCCATGCCTGCAAGATAGGAAATTGATTTTGACATTATGACCGGCTGAGGGATTTTCAGAAGCGACCATATAATACCGGCTGCGATACCAAGGATTATCGGATTTGTAACCACATCCTTTGCAGTTTTAATAAAAATCTCTTTTGTGGATTTCCGGTTTTCCTTTTCAGGGGACGTAAGAGACAGGATTATTACGGCTATTATATTATAGATCGGCACAGTTCCGATTATCATCAGAGACGCCATTTCCGAGCTGCCGTATATATTATTTACAAAAGCTATTCCAAGTACTGCCGCACTGCTGCGGTATGATGCCTGAACGATCTCACCCCTTTCCGACTTATCACGATGGAGAAGGGAAAGAGAAAAAGCAATGGCTATAGAAATTATGGTTACTGCAAGACAAAATAGTACAAATCTTGTATCCCATATAGAAATAAAATCAGCATTTGACAGGTCGGAAAAGAGCAGTGCGGGAAGCAGGACTTTAAAGGAAAACTGGCTCAGCTTTCTTGCAGAGGACTCATCAAAAATTTTTACTTTTCTCATTATCCAGCCTAAAACCATCATGAGAAAAACAGGAAAGGTTGCATTAAGACTAAAAATAAAATCGCTGAAAAAAGAACTCATAATATCACCATTTAAAAAAATAATTTATTTTTATTTTATATTTTCATTTTTTACATGAAATAAATCAATGATACTGTACAATAATATTAATGAAGCATTTATTATCATTAAAAAGAGAGGCATCAATGATGAAACGTGTATATTGTGAAAAGAAGACAAAAATTTATATTCCTAAAATTGAACATCCCCAGATCCTGACGTATCGTAGGTCTGAATCGGAAGTTACAGCAGAAAGCCGAGCGGCTGTGATTTCGGAAAATACTCCGGAGCCTGAAAAACGACGCCTTTGAGCGTCGTTTCAGACAGATGGTTTTTAATGTTCCTTTAATGTCCGCAGAAACATATCAAAAGATTAATAAATAAAATTGCAAAGCTTATGTACATAATAGGTTTCGTCAGAAAACAATTAGGATAATCATTGCAGAATGCCAGACCTATGACCGCAGCAATGGTCGAATATTTTAAATAATTGCCTCCGCACCCACAGCCGCTGCCGCCACCGCCGCTGTTGTCATCAATTTTTGTGCTGTTGTATCTGTGATAAGAATCACCGTTATTAAAATCCATATTGTCACCCACATATCTGTTTAACTGTCTGCTATCTGCACTTTATTTTTGAATATATAGTAAACAGTCCGAACACAATAACATTTACAATTACAACGCTTGCCCCCGGAGCAGTATCCATTGCCAGTGAAGCAAAAAGTCCGATAAGGAAGCAGATAACCGATATAAATCCCGAGCATATCACAACCGAACGGAAGCTTTTACATACTCTCATTGACGTAATAGCCGGGAAAATTATAAGGCTTGAAATAAGCAGTGAACCCATCATCATCATACCCAGAACTATTGTTACAGCGGTGAGAACAGCAATAAGAAGCTTATATATTTCAATTTTTATTCCTGTTGCCTTTGAAAAGCTTTCGTCAAAGGTCACTGCGAAAATCTTGTGGTAGAAAATTATGAATACTATAATTACGAGAACCGACATTATAACGCTGAGGATCACGTCGTTGGTATCCATTGCAAGTATACTTCCGAAGAGGTAATGGCTTACGTCATTCATCATGCCTGCCTTGGAGGAAACCAGTATGCCGACGGCAAGGGCAGTTGTGGAGAAAACCGCAATTGCTGAGTCTCCCTGGAGTTTGCTGCTGTCACTCATTCTGAGAAGTATCACCGCAGCTGCCACTACTACCGGTAGTGCAAACCGCAGGGGAGCCAGATTCATTACTGCTGCAACTGCAAGAGCGCCGTATCCCACATGAGACAGCCCGTCTCCTATCATGGAATATTTTTTTAAAACGAGACTTACCCCCAATAGAGCAGAGCAGAGGGTTACAGCCACTCCGCCTATAATTGCCGGAATAAGTATATACTTTATAAATTCGGGGGTCAGCATAGAAGATAAATTTTCAAACATGTCAGTTAAGCGCCTCCGAAAGATTTTCAAAATTTCCTCTCATAAGGTCAACATAGGTCACATTATTGCTGAGATCCTCTTTTGAAATGTTGTGACAGGAATGGAGCAGAGAAGTTTTAACCCCTGTTGCCTTTGCGATCTTTTCTGCAATACTCTTATTTGAAAATTCAATATAGAAAACAACGGGGATGTCATTTTCCTGAATTTTACTTATCAGATCAGATATGGTTGCCGGACTTGCCTCTGTTTCAGAGCTGCAGCCGGAAAATGCTGCATAGCATTCAAGTCCATAGTCATCAGCAAAATATCTGAAAGGGAATCTGTCTCCGAAAATAACCATTTTGCGTTTCGCTGATGAGATCATGTCTGTAAAATCCTCGTCAAGAGCTTTGATTGTAACCTCTACGGTATCGCCAACCTTAACAACC
>JBJEQU010000023.1:0-28795 GCA_051881935.1 Porcipelethomonas sp.
TTATGCAGAAACTTTCTGTGTACTTTTATATATAGAAAAAGCCATTGACTATCAATAATCAATGGCTTTTGTAATATTATAAAGGGTAGATAAGTTGGGCGATATACAATAATCGCTTATAGTACAGCCGTTTTTCTCTGGCTTTCAGCAGTGACAGGAACTAATGCACACATTTCTCTGATGCGGTCATAGCTTCTGTCACCTATTTTTTCTTTTAATTCTTTCGGAGGACAATTTGTTGTAATCAGCATAGGCAGCATCTCATTGTATCGGTAATCTATAATTTCAAAAAGTACCGATTTGGTCCATTCGCTTGATTTTTCTGCTCCTAAGTCATCTAAAACTAATAATTGTACTGTTTTTAGATGCAGAATCATTCTATCGTAAAGCCATGTTTCCTGTTCAGCGATTAACGCTTTTAATTTTTCAAAAAACTCCGTTACAGAAATAAAGCAAACATAATCAATGCAATTGATAAACCAATTGAAATTGTATGACATATCCCTTAGAACATAATCATTAGGCGGTTCTGACCGCAAAATTTCTTCTTCATTTATATCGTCAATGATATTATTGACAACGCTGGAAACCATAAAGGTTTTACCGCTTCCTACACCACCAACCAACAATAGACCGTCAGGCTTCTTTTCCGACAGATAGTTTTCAGTAAAATCAGTTATTGCTTCAAAGGCTTGTTCTTGTCCTTTTTGTGGCTTGATAGAAAGGCTATTGATATAATAACTGAACTGACGTTTTTTCAAACCTGCACGGCAGCGAAAATAATCAAAGCATTTTGCATAATCCATTTCATTCATATTTTTGTACCTCCATTGTTAGGTTCTCATATTTTGAAGAAGCCGAATAATCTTCTTTTGATTTATGCTTTCGGTCATCGTAGTTTCCTTCGATGATTTTAAGAGCATTAGTTGGAACTGTTATCCAATCAAAAGTAGAGCACCAGCTTCCTTTACGCCCTGAAAGGAAATCAGAAGCGTCAACTTTTTCAAAAAATTGCTCAAATGTCACCTCACCTAAAAGCTTATCGACTTCCGAAATAGCTTTTTTGCGTTTTTCCGTAAGCTTTATGACTTTGGGCAGCGATATACAGATAGAATTAAAAGAATGTATAATAGAATCGTAGTCTAAATTGCTTGTTATTTCAGCGGAATGAGAATTTCCTGTTTTACTCTTTTCTGATTCTATTTCTTTATCTGAATCTAATTCTGATTCTTTTTCTCCCTCTGCCGAGTTAATGTTAACTTTACAATTAGGTTTACCATTAACTTTATCCTCTTTTTTATTAGTGGCAACAGCCTTTTGTTTTTTGCGGTATTCTCGCATATAATTCCGCATATATTCGTTGTTTGCTTCGATTTTGTCAAGATTCTGATGCTTGCCCCAGTTAGTAATAGTAATAGCGCCATTTATATATTGTATCAATCCGAATTCCTCAAAGATGTTAAGTGCCTTTATTACTGTTTCTTCATTTCTCCTGAAAATAGTGGAGAGCATTTTTGTAGTGTAGGGAATATTATTCATCATAAAAACGCCCTTGTTATTCTGCTTGCCAGTGAAGCAAAGCAATTTAAACCAAATGATGATTATTTCATCTGAATCGGGCATTGAATCAATGAGAAGCATTTTTTCATCGTCAAAGATGTCAGTTGTAATTTTAATCCACTGAACAGCACTTGCCATACTTACACAGTCCTTTCTGTAATAGTGCCATTCATTTTTATACATAGCGATACACATAGCTGTCAGCCGTTTTGCGGCAGTTTAAAGCAAGGAGTATAATTTCATAGACTGCTTTTAAAACTTTCAGCAAACCCGATTGCGGTATGTCTGCATTGAAATTATAATGTACAATACGAATAAGTGCTTGTCCTATGCATAAAATAAAAAATGAATGGTCGATCCTAAGTTTTTTTGCGATTGCCATCCATTTATAATAAGCGATATTTGATACATAAGAACGTGAAATATTGAGCTTCTGTGCAACCTCACGCTGTGTCATGGCTCTGCATCCGTAAAGTCCGTAGCGGTACTTTATTATCTCAAATTCCCGCTTGTTCAGAGCTTTTTCAAGAAAATCGTACAGCTGGGCAGACTGGATTGACAGGTCTATCTGCTCTATTACATCTGTTTCGTCACTCATGATATCCAGTAATGTAAGCTGATTGCCGTCTTTATCTGTATCAATAGGTTCGTCGATGTATATATCCCCCTGACTTTTCTTTCTGGAGCGAAAATGCATAAGTATTTCGTTTTCGATGCATCTGCTTGCGTAGGTTGCGAATCGGTTTCCCTTAGTATAGTCAAAGGTCGAAACTGCCTTGATAAGTCCGACTGTACCTATAGAGATAAGCTCCTCCTGTTCTGTTATATCCGAGTAATATTTTTTTATGATGTGTGCAACAAGCCGGAGATTATGTTCAATAAGCCTGGCACGTGCCTTGTCATCACCTTCACTGACCTTTCTGAAGCATTCCTCCTCTTCCGACTTTGACAGCGGCTTGGGAAATACATTTTTACTCTCAATGTGGAGAGCAAACAATAAAAGACTGTTGAGCGTACTGCAAATAGTTTCAAATAACAAAATGATCTCCTCCTTAAAAAAATGCTGATTTCTGATAAAATACCGGGCGGTTCTCCGGATGTATCATAATCAGCGATGTTTGATTATATGAATAAGTGCTTGTTTGTTATACTGTTTCTCATGGAATCAGTATCATAAGCGGAGTTCTTTTGCTATGAAAATATTTGAAAATTGCAGCAGCCTGATACAAAAAAATGCCCTGTGATGTGTTATAATCATCATAGGGCATTTTGTTAGAATTCGTCGATTTTATCAGCGAGGGTACATACTGTTTTCAGGAATACTTTTACTTTCTCAGGATTTTTATCTTCTAAGGTCAGTGCAAGAATTTTTATCATATTGTCGCTGATCTCAGCTTCTCCGAATACCAGGTCGTCAAGACTTACCCGGAGAATCTGAGAAATTTTTGCAAGAGTTTCCAGAGACGGAGAACGTGTTCCTCGCTCTAAATGTCCGATATATCCTGTGGATAATGAGCACAATTCACTGAGTTGTTCCTGCGTCAGTCTGGAAAGCTCACGGTACCGGCGTATGCGGTCGCCGATGGCTGTGTAGTCAAGCTCCTGTTCCATGGGTATCACACTCCTTTGTATTATTATATCCTTTTTTATGTATAGTTTTAATGGACTAATAATCAAGTGTTATAATTCTATTTGGATATATAATATGTCTGTATGACGGAATATACTTGACTAATTTAAATAAATGTGATATAATTAGACAAAATTAGAATTTAGGAGGAGTTAATATGAATTTTTATGGAGTTGGGGTAAGGTTCGGCAAGAGCAATTCAGGTTCTATTTTAGATAAGTGTTTATCAGAAAATTGTTGGTATATGGGATTCACAAGAGGGGAAAATGCAAGATATGATAAGCTCATTGAGAATGTTACTTCCGGAGATATTGTGTTTGTAAAAAGTTACCCTCAAGGAATAGGAGCAGAATTTAAAATTGAGGCTGTTGGTATTGTGACAGAGAAAAAACTTCCCGAAAAGATTCGTCAGGATTATGAGATGGGATTTTCTGTAATATGGTTTAAGGTATTTGAATTTCCGATATCATTTACTTCAAAAGAAGTGAAATTAGGAGGTCGTAAACCTGATACAATTTATCATGAGAAAGATGAGGACATGATCGAAAAAATAAAAGAAATTATGAAATATAACTACCGAGAGGAGCGGTTATCATGAATTTAAAAAAAATGTTGTCCATGCTTTTAGCTGGATTTATATGTATCACAAGTATCCCATTTGCAGTCGCTTTTGCTGAGGAAACTGAGGACATCGCCATTTGGGATGGTTCAGCTGATACATTTTGGTATAATGATATTGACAGCGAGTTTCATATTTCAACAGCAGAAGAATTAGCGGGATTTGCAAAACTTGTAAATGATGGTAATGATTTTGAGGGCAAAACAATATTTTTAGAAAATGAATTATACCTCAATGAAATAACTGATACAGAAACTTGGGATTCCTCTGTGTTAGATATAAATATATGGATTCCAATTGGAAATAATGAAAATTCATTTGACGGAACATTTGATGGAAAAGGGAATAAAATATTCGGAATATTTACTAAAGGCTATGATTATGCAGGTTTATTTGGATATGCATCAAATGAATCGACTGTAAAAAATATAACTTTAAGTGATGGATATGTTTCAGGAACTTTGATAGCTGGTGGTATAGTGGGTTTTACTGATGAATTAGCTAAAATTGATAACTGTTATAATTGTAATGATATATTTGCTGATGGAACAGAATATGCCTATGCAGGTGGTATAACTGGAAAAGGCGGTATAATTACAAGAAGTAAAAATGCTGGAAATGTTTCGTCAAATACAATTGGCATGCTTCATAGTGTGTGGCGAGCAGATTCTTGTGCAGGGGGAATATCTTCTGGATTCTGCGCATCTATATCTGATTGTTGTAATTATGGAAACATTTACTCAAAATGTCCGTTTTTAAATGATGTGAATTCAAATTTTATTTCAATGCTTGAAGCAAATTCTGGTGGAATAGCTGGCATGTACTACTCAGGAGAAATAAAAAATTGTCATAATACGGGGATGATAAAAGGCGAGGGACGTTATGCTTATTCTGGTGGTATTTGTGGGCAGAGTATTGGAAGCGTAATTGATTCATGTTATTCAGTTGGAGTAGTAGATTTTTCAGGGGATGATACACATGGATGTCTGGGGGGAATTATTGGTTATCAACCCAGTGACAGTACAGTAATCAATTCCTATTATTTGAATACAAGTGCTTTAAAGGGAATTGGCAATATTGAGAATGATACAATTGTAAATCCAAATGCAACAAATATGCAAAAAGAATCCTTTGCCCAAACTCTCGGGTATGCTTTCGTCTATGTAGAAGGTGATTATCCTAAACTTCTTTGGGAAATCGATTACATTGTTGCTAACTTTGTTGAGGAATATATTAACTTGACTGAATATGGTCAGCAAAAAAGTCCTGAATTAGTAACAAATTATCTTGAATCACCTACATGGGTTTCGAGTGATACAAATGTTGCAACAGTAGAAAATGGTATAGTTACCGCTAAAAATAACGGTGAGTGTGTCATATATGCTGTGTGTGAGGATGTAAGAGCTGAATGTAATGTTACAGTTAATTACGGATATACTCTTAGTACAACAAATATTGAATTGAATGAAGATGAAACAGCACAGCTTTCCGTAATATCAGATAATACAGGACTAACTTCCGAAGACTTTGAAATTGAATGGATTTCCTCAGATGAAAATGTAGTTACAGTCGAAAATGGAACTGTAACACCTGTTAGCGATGGTACAGCTACGATTACAGCAACTTTTGGTGAAAATTCTCTTAAATGCGAGGTAACTGTAAAGGCATTAATTCCCGACCCAGAATTAGATATCACTTCACTTGAATTATATGAGGGTAAAACAGAAGAACTTACTGTCAATAATTACACAGGAAATATCACATGGATTTCGGATAATACAGAAGTTGCAAAAGTTGAAAATGGAATAGTAAAAGCAATTGCACCCGGAAATGCAAATATATATGCAATGCTTTCAAACGGAACAAATCTAATTTGCGCAGTAACCGTAAATGAAGCTGAGGCTACTTCAACAGTTGAATCAAATACCACTACCACAGAAACAACCACTGTTACAACAGTGGTAACAACGGTAACTGAAGAAGCCGTAAATCCTGATTTAAATAGTGATGGGAAAATTAATGTTGCAGATGTACTGATTTTGCAAAAATTCCTTGTTAATATTCCAAGTGATGTCAATGTGGAAATTATTGATATAAATAACGATAAAAAAATCAATGTCTTTGATTTGATTATATTAAAACGTATTGTATTATACAGTTAAAATATTATATGAGCACTTTGCAAAAACGTGGTGCGCTCATACTGTAGAAAAGCTTGATTTCAGATTGTTTTGGGGACGCTTTGCAAGTAAAAGCATCCCCTGATTTGCTTAAAATGAATTTTTCGACATAATAAGACGGAGCATAAAAACTCCGTCTTATTTTTCGCCCAGACATTTAAGATCATGTTCATACAAAGAGTTATTAATATCTATAAGTGAATGAGAATTTTCTATACCGAAAATAATAATACTGTCTCTTTCATCTTTCGGGTAAAGCGCTGCATATTTTGCAATTTTCAGAGCTGTCTGAGTTTCATCAAGATTGAGTCCCATGCCGATACAGATACACAGGAGAACCTCTCTTGACGGCACCCGGGGATTGGACGCTGAGAAGATCTGATACAGATACCGGTCAGAAATATCCGCATGGTCTCCCTGACTGAGTTTTGCAATGGTAAGCTGCTTTTCTTTCAGCAGGGTATTTAAGTATTCCTTAATGGAACAGTCAAGGAGAAAGTCCTTGTTTTCCTGCAAATACAAATCAATACTGCCGGATTTTTTTAATAGCTCCAGTAATTTTTCCGTATCCTTCTGCTTCATCTGACATTATCCCCCAAAAAATTATTTACTTTTTTATTATATCATGGTATAATAAAAAAAGCAAGTCCGGAGGTGGGATCTATGTACGAATGGCTTGAAACGGTGCTGAAAGAACAGTACCAGTTTGTAAAGCGTCTGCGGAGTACAGAGAGAAATGAAATAATTTTACTGGAACACAAGCAGCTTCACAGAAGGGTAATAAAACGTGTCTTTACCGGCAGTTCTGAAGTGTATCGCAGACTGCTGACCTTAAAGCATAAGAATATGCCGGTGATACTGGAGACGGCGGAGTCCGGAAACAGAACTCTTGTTCTGGAGGAATATATTGACGGGGTAAATATGAATGATATGATAAATGAGGGATTATACAAAGAAAAGCAGGTAAGAGAGCTTGCAGGTGAATTGTGTGATGTCCTGTCGTTTCTTCACAGCTTCAGTATCATTCACCGGGATATCAAGCCGGAAAACATAATGATCGAAAATGGTACCCAGACCCTGAAGCTGATAGATTTTGATACTGCAAGAATCTATAAGAAATACTCTCCGAGAGATACTGAATATCTCGGAACAGCTGGATATGCCGCCCCGGAGCAGTACGGCGGAGTCAGCGATGTGAGAACGGATATAAAACAGGTGGGGGAACTGATGAAGGTAATGCTTACCGGAGAGACTTCTGACAAGATACCCTACAACGGTGAGCTTGCGGATATTATTGCAAAGTGTATACATATTTCTCCGGACAGGCGTTTCCAGACGGCGGAGCAGCTGAAAAGGAGTCTTGGCAGATGAAAAAATGTAAATACTGCGAAAGGGAACTTCATGAAAATTCATCCTTCTGTCCATACTGCATGAAAGGTCAGACAGAAAGGCAGGGTACAGCTGTACGCAGAAGAAATCCGGCAGCAGTGATAATCTCCTTTGCTGTAATCGTCGCAGTTGTTTCGATAATTCTTATAATGGCTGGCGGGGGGGAGAAAAGTTCGGTAAATTCTGCGGTTCAGTCAGAGGTGTCGGAGGAGGAAACATACAGTGATGCTGTGACTCAGACTGAACAGACTATCGATTATCCGTCATACATCGGAACATGGCTTTGCAAAGAAGCAGACGGCTATGATGATATTACTGAAAACGGCGGTTCCGCAGTCCGGATATTTTCCATTGATGACAGAATAGCTGAAATTGCCCTGACGACGGTACAGAGTCCGCCGGCGTCGAGGATCGCCACAACCGATAAAGTCTATGGTGAGGTCAGCGGAAACGTCATCTCCTTTCATTTTCAGAATGACGGCTGGATGAGCGGAGGCGACGGAACAATAACGCTGCTGGAGGACGCCGTTTATGCGGAGGTCATATATACCTATAAAGATCCATCTGCAATGTGGGCACTTGATCACAGTGATATTTTTTACAAGGACGATAACTGAAAACACCGCCCTGTTCCTGTTATGGGAGCAGGGCGGTGTTCTTTTCATTGGTTCATCGGATAGCTGCTCAGAAATTGGAGCCGTTCCATCCCCAGTTTTCAATCTCGGAATACTTTATATATATCCTCGACTGTTCAATTGAAAGCTGTTCATTTATAATTTTGCAGATCTCTGCCGTTAAATTATCATAGGATGATGAGTCAGCATGACCGAAAATGCTTACATCTACCATTGCGGCAGGGGAGTTGTCTCCCTTGAAATAAAGGATATGCTCCGGTTCGATTCCGACCATAAGCCAGCTTTCAGATTTTCCGGGAATGGCAGTGATCGCCTGACCCAGAGCGGATTTAAGTGAAGTTTCCTTGTCAGCAGGAACTTTTGCGTTTGTTTTTACGTTGATAAATGGCATAGTAATGACCTCCGTTTTTTTGATATGTATGTATTATACCATGAGGAATAGAAAAATTCAACTGCCCATGAAAAAACAGGTAAAAATTTATATAACGCCGATTACTGCTGAATTCTCGGCACTTAAATTTCATGCCTTAATAAATAAATTGCAAAGAAAATTATATAAAGCGCTTGACAAGTTATTAAAGGTGTGCTATAATAATATCAACGAAAGAAAAGGAGAGGGAAAGATGAAAAAAAGCGTTTACAGTCTGGTGCTGATGGACGATGTTGTTGAGGCTATTGACGAAATGGCTTACCGCATGAATACAAGCCGTTCAAACCTTATCAATCAGATACTTGCTGAGCATGTTTCCTATGTTACTCCGGAACGTAAAATGAGAGACATATTTGAATGCGTCCGGAATATGATGGACAGTCATTTTCAGATACAGGGTCAGGCTTCGGATGCGATGCTTTCCATAAGAAGTCCGCTGAGGTTCAAGTATAAGCCCACTATCCGCTACAGGGTGGAGCTTTTAAAGGAGATGCAGGGGGACACCTTCGGAATGCTTACAGTATCCTTCCGTACCCAGAGTGTGCAGCTTATAGATGCACTTCATTCTTTCTTTGCAGCATGGAGTACACTGGAAAACAAGTATCAGGGGGAACTTTATGACGGCGGTATTGAATACGAGTATTCAGACGGGAAGTTTATGAGAAAGCTTAAAATTCCCTGTAACTGTGAAGGTATCAGCAGTGATGAGCTGGGAGAATATCTGGGGGAGTATATAAAGCTCCTTGATTCGGAGATCAAGATCTATTTTGCCGAGATTGAAATCCCTGAAATTGCAGTCAGAAAAATTGAACTGTTTTATAAAGAGCATGCTGATTCGGCAAAGGTTTAGGACAGCACTGCAGAATAACTGAAAGGGGGCGGTTAAATTGAACGAGTTTGACAGACAGCTTGAAGGGGCTGCCGGGAATACTACCGGAAACGGAACTACCGGTTATTATGACAGGGAGTTTTATGAACAGTTTCTCAGGGATATTTCGATCACCGGAAAGGGCGGCGGTTTCCCACGGAGGCTGGGGCGTGATATGAAATTTCTTCTGGACTGCCGCCGGAGCAGACTTAAAAAATCAGGCACGGAGATATGGGCTGATTACCGTCCTGAGTTTATGTCCGAGCCTGCTGGAACTGTTTGCACGGATGGGGTATATACCGGAAAGAGTATTTTCAAGGCTGTCCGGCGTCATATCCGTATAAAAAATAAAAAAGGGAGAAAGCTTGATAAAAAGGAAAGTATCAGCTTTTATGAGAATATTATTTTCGCAGGGATGGAAAAGATAAGGGATAATGATAAATTCTGCTGCCCCTACTGCGGAAAGGTTCACGGACTGAGGGAGCTTGAAGAAGGCTGCCCGGACTGTGGTATCATAAGTTTTATTACAGAGCTTTTTCCGTTGGTGAAAAGTTTTTTCTGCCGGAAGATACCTTACATTTCCCTTAACGTTATCGGCAAAACGATAGCATTGTTCTGTATTGCCGGCTTTGCACTGGGAGTACCGCTGGGCGTTGTGAAAATGATTTTTGACATGCCCATGTATCTTAGTCAGGACAATATCCTGGGAATCGTTTCCGGAGCCTTTACTGCACCTTTTGCGGGACTTGTGGCAGGAGGTGTTGCGGCGGTCATTGTGGTTTTGCTGCGGCTTATTTATGACAATATAAGATCATCCCCCCTGTCCTCGATGAATAATGAGACCCGGAAAAAGGTGTGCGGCTTTATGGTTCCGTATGACAGGAATTTTTCCTATGATTTTTTTGAAAGCAGGGTGCTGTTCCTTCTTGAACTTATATTCTATTGCGAGGACAGGGACAGTTGCCCGTACTTTGACCTTAAGTCACCGGTAAGGGATTTTGATATTGTCGATGATGTATACCGTGGGGCAATGAAGCTTCGGGATATAAAATCAGAAAATGGGATGTGTACCGCCGTACTGGATGTATACATGTCTGACATCCATGACAGCGGAGACAGAATATTCAGTAAGGACGAGGTTTTCAGGGTGACTATTGAAAAGAATCTCTCCGGTTTCAGCAGACTGTATTCAGAAGCCGGTGGGATGACCTGCCGCAAATGCGGTGAGGGCTTTGACGGCATGGAGAAAAACGGTGTATGCAGCAGCTGCGGAGAGGAAAACAGTCTTAGGGATTATGACTGGGTACTGATAGGCTGTGAGATTGTATGATCATATGTAATATACAGAAAGGAAGATCGTTATGAATGTACAGAAATTAACTCAGAAGTCAATTGAAGCTGTTCAGGCAGCACAGGATATTTCCATTGAATATCAGAATAATTCCGTTGAGCCGGAACATCTTGTTTATTCGCTTCTCAATCAGGAAAACGGACTGATACCGCAGCTTATGACAAAGATGAATATTGACAATCAGGCACTGAGCAGCTCGGTGCTGTCGGTTATTTCCCAGATGCCGAAGGTCACCGGAAGCGGACGCCAGAGCGGTGCGGTCTATATTTCAAATGAGGCGGACAGAATACTGACAGGTGCAGAAAAAAATGCAAAAAATATGAAGGATGAGTATGTTTCTGTAGAGCATATTTTCCTGAGTCTGCTTGAAAATCCGACCTCAAAACTCAAAGAGATTTTCAGGGCGTTTTCACTGGATAAAAACGGTTTTCTTAAAGTTCTCATGGAAGTCAGGGGAAACACAAAGGTAACAAGTCAGAATCCGGAAGAAACTTATGATGTTCTTGCAAAATATGGTCAGGACCTTGTGGAGCTTGCAAGAAACAACAAGCTTGACCCGGTTATCGGCAGGGATTCGGAAATAAGAAATGTTATCAGGATACTTTCAAGAAAAACAAAAAATAACCCCTGCCTTATCGGTGAGCCGGGGGTCGGCAAAACAGCTATTGCAGAGGGGCTTGCACTTCGTATCGTTGCCGGAGATGTTCCGGACAGTCTGAAGGACAGGAAGATATTCTCCCTTGATCTGGGGGCACTGGTTGCCGGAGCAAAGTACAGAGGTGAATTTGAGGAACGTCTCAAGGCTGTACTTTCAGAGGTCAAAAAGAGCGAGGGAAGAATAATTCTCTTTATCGATGAGCTGCATACCATTGTGGGAGCCGGCAAGACTGACGGTGCAATGGATGCCGGAAATCTTCTCAAGCCTATGCTTGCAAGGGGCGAACTGCACTGTATCGGCGCTACGACCCTTAACGAATACAGGCAGTATATCGAAAAGGATGCTGCCCTTGAAAGACGTTTCCAGCCGGTAACGGTAAATGAGCCGACAGTTGAAGATACAATATCCATTTTGAGAGGACTCAAGGAACGCTACGAGGTGTTCCACGGCGTTAAGATAAATGACAATGCACTTATTGCAGCAGCAACTCTGTCGGACAGGTATATAAGCGACAGATTCCTTCCGGATAAGGCTATAGACCTTGTGGACGAAGCCTGCGCTATGATAAGAACTGAGATCGATTCAATGCCGACCGAGCTTGATGAGATCTCAAGAAAAATCGTACAGCATGAAATTGAGGAAGCCGCACTTAAAAAAGAGGACGACAAAATTTCTGCCGAGCATCTTGAACAGGTACAGAAAGAGCTTGCTCAGATGAGAGATAAATTCAACGGCATGAAAGCAAAGTGGGAGAACGAGAAAAACGCCATAACCAAAGTTCAGAAACTGAGAGAAGATATTGAACAGGTTAACGGACAGATAGCAAAAGCAGAGCGTGAATATGATTTAAATAAAGCCGCAGAGCTTAAATACGGCAAGCTTCCCCAGCTTCAGAAAGAGCTGGCGGAGGAAGAGACGATCGCAGAACAGGCAAAAAGCGGAGATTCGCTTCTCAGGGACAAAGTGACCGAAGAGGAGATCGCAAGAATAATCTGCCGCTGGACAGGAATACCCGTTTCCAAACTTATGGAAGGAGAGCGTGAAAAACTTATCCATCTGGAGGATATTCTTCACAGGCGTGTTATCGGACAGGATGGAGCAGTCGAAAAGGTAAGCGAAGCAGTTCTGCGTTCAAGAGCAGGAATACAGAACCCGGACAGACCTATAGGCTCGTTCCTGTTCTTAGGCCCTACAGGTGTGGGCAAAACAGAGCTTGCAAAGGCTCTTGCAGAGTCACTGTTCGATGATGAGCATAACATCGTAAGAATCGACATGAGCGAGTACATGGAGAAATTCAGTGTAAGCCGTCTTATCGGAGCGCCTCCCGGATATGTTGGATATGAGGAAGGGGGACAGCTTACAGAGGCTGTAAGGAGAAAGCCTTATTCGGTAATACTCCTTGACGAGGTGGAAAAGGCTCATCCTGATGTGTTCAATATACTGCTCCAGGTACTTGATGACGGACGAATTACCGATTCACAGGGCAGGACTGTAGACTTTAAAAATACGATTATCATTCTGACTTCAAATCTGGGTTCGCCTTATATTCTCGACGGCATTAACGAAAACGGCGAAATAAGTGCTGATGCAAGAGAAAAGGTGGACGCACTCTTAAAGCAGCAGTTCAGACCGGAATTTTTAAACCGTCTTGATGAGATAGTTTTCTATAAGCCGCTGAGCAAGACTGAAATTTTCAGCATTGTGGATCTTATGATAGACAACCTGAGAGGACGTCTTAAAGAAAACCAGCTGGATGTTAAGTTTACGGATCAGGCTAAAAATTATATCGTTGAACAGGGCTATGACCCCAATTACGGTGCAAGACCTCTCAGAAGATTTTTGCAGAGAAAGGCTGAAACTCTTATTGCAAAGAAAATTATTGCTGATGATGTGGCACCGGGTACAGTTCTTGAGATCGGTTTTGACGGCAGGGAGCTTACAGTAATATAATAGGTATAAAAACAGTCCGGAGAGGAAAGTTTCTCCGGACTGTGTTGCTGTTATGCAGTAAAATTATGAATCTCTTCTTTTGGTTTTGGCAATGAGGAAAACAAGGGAGAACATCGCAGCTGCAAATAGAAGCTGTACACCGATGCACATAAAGAATTCGGAATTGCTGAAAACCTCTCCGGCTTCACCGGCAAGCATATTATTGCATCTTATAAACCAGTATGCCGGGAGAAAATGAGCGATCTTTATAACGGCTCCGCTTAAATATTCAACCGGAACAAATACTCCGCAAAGGAAGCTCATTCCGAGTCCCACCGTATTGGCTGCCATGTTGGCTGCCTCGGAATTTGACAAAAATACTGATACGAGCATTGCAATAGCAAGGGCAACAATTAGAAATACAAAGCTGTTTAATATTGCAAGCAGTCCCTCTTTTGAGAATATGTCCGGACCGCTGAGTACAGCCGCCGCAGCCATGAATATAATCCATATCACCACAGAATAGATTATAGAGCCGAGCCATGTCTGTAATGTCTGGGATGTGGTTGAAATGCAGGAAGCATTTGTTCTGCTGCGTATCTCCTTTCTGTTTAATACAAGAAGTGTTGGAGCAAGGGCGGAAACAAGAATGCCGATAAAGATATAAGGCAGGTACTGGAAAAAGTATTTTATATTTCCGGCAAAGAAGTTTTCTTCATCGGAGAAGTTTTCCAGAGTAACTTCAGTTTTGTCAAGGATAATATCCTGAGTTTTCTCAAGGGCATCATCCATGGAAACACCGCTTATGAGATATGACCTTACGGTTGAAACATAACGGTCAGTCTGTGCTTTTACAAGGCTTTCAGCATAGCTGCTCTCCTTGCAGTAGTTGGAAAATAAACCGTCAGTCCCGCCGTTTTCCAGCTTTTCCATGTAACCCTCGTTTATTATAAGAACATAATCTGTCTGTTCATAGTAAACGGAATCGAGGATTTTATCGTGGTCATCTTCCGTTTCAGTTACCTCGTGACTTTTTGAAAGGAAGTCGATCAGTCTGCGGCTCGCCTGACTTTCGTCATTGTCGATAACGCCTATGCTAAGCTCACTTCCGGTATATTTTGATTCACTGTCAGTTCCCTGACTTGTCATCATAAATGCGATAACAAGAAATATGGCTATGTAGGTAATGGGGATCGAAATACGTTTCAGTACTATTTTGAAAAAAGCCTTAAAGACTTGCATACTTTTTCCTCCTTGTCATGAGAAATCCTCCCAGCGTAAATAAAGCGGAGATTATCAGGATTGAAATTACCTTTTCAATATAACGGCTGTAATCATTACAAACGTTAAGGCAATAGAACATATCGGAAATAAGTGCCGCAGGACTTATGCGGTTAACGATCGGCGCATGTTCTTCAACTATCATCTTCATATCGCCAACCATGAGTCCGCTTAAAAAGCACAGCAGCATTGAAACAGATGATGCAATGGCAATTTTTGCCCCTTCGCTTATTCTTCCGACAGAGCCTATGAAGAATCCGGCGGTAATTCCGGCAATGCTTCCCACCGCACCGGAAAGATATATCATTGGTATCTTATCCCCAAGGTTTTCGCCGAGGACAAATATAATGTAGGTGATCGCTACGCAGACGCAGAATGCCTGTGCTATAAAGCTTGCAAGGAGATTTGACAAAATTGAAACAAGCTTGTTTGTAGGGGAGATGCATTTTCTTGCAGCAATATGGGAAAGATTTCCCTGATTTCCGGTTGCAACATGCAGACCTGTCATAGAACCGAACAGTGCAGCCATTGCAATAAGATTATAGAAAAATGAAGCGTAAGGATCCATATCTCCGTTTGTCAGAGGAATGTTTTCATTGCAGTTTATTTCCTCTGTCACAGCTGAAATCACTTCCTCCAGTTTTTCGGGATTGTTCATAGCTGTGTCTGTGATAACGGCTTCTGTGGCTCTGTATCTGTCGAGAAATTCCCTTAAAACTGTCTGCTGTATCGAAGAACCGGAATGGGAAACAGTAAGTGTTATTTCATCACCCACATAGATTATTCCCTCAATATCGCCGTTTTCCAGTTTTTCAAGCGCTGAGGCTTCGTCGGTATATTCCGCCTTCATCATGGGGTCGTCCCCTTCTGTCAGCTGACTTATTGTCTGCTTAAACGGCTGATTTTCACTGGTTTCCACTATCGCCGCAGGGACAGCATTAAACAGAGTATCCGTTTCATAAATGCTTCCAAAGGCAAGGTGGAAGAAGGTCGCAAGAATTATCGGAAATGCAAGTACCCAGAATATAAAGCTCTTTTCACGGATAGTGCATATCAGGTCATATTTGAAGTTGTGCAGGAACATTTTCAGTCCTCCTTGTCTCTGAGTTCTTTTCCTGTTATTTCAAGGAATACGTCATTGAGGGTAGGAAGCTCGGAATAAACTCTTCCGAAAGGTATCTCATTGTCTGTCAGCACTCCCAGTACCCTGACGAGGTTATGCTTTCCTCCGCCGCAGAACACAGTAAGCTTTCCGTCAGCATATTTTGTTTCATAGACGTGGGGGAGTTTTCCTACAGCGTCCCTTATCCTGTCATCAAGTCCGAGAACTTCAATTGTAATAGTCTCGGTATTTTTTATCATCTTTTTAAGCTCGTCCTTTGTGCCGATAGCGACATTTTTTCCTCTGTCCATAATTGCAATTCTTGTACAGAGCTGTTCGACCTCTTCCATGTAGTGGGAGGTGTAGATGATAGTCGCTCCCTGACGGTTAAGCTCGGCGATACCTTCAAGTATCTTGTTTCTGCTCTGCGGGTCAACGGCTACGGTAGGTTCATCCAGAATAATAAGCTTCGGCTTGTGGGCGATACCGCAGGCAATGTTAAGACGGCGGAGAAGTCCTCCGGATAGCTTTTTCGGACGGAATTTGGTAAAGCTTTCAAGTCCGGCAAATTCAATAGCCTCCTCAACATACTGCTTTTTAAGCTTTTTGTCCTTTATGTAAAGTCCGCAGAAATAATCGATATTTTCATAAACGTTAAGCTCGTCAAAGACTGCAACATTCTGCATGATAACGCCTATCTGCCTTTTTACATTATAGTTTGAGGGGGTCATTTTCTCCCCGAATATTTCGATATTTCCCTTGTCAAATGAGAGCAGGGAGAGAAGACAGTTTATTGTCGTTGTCTTTCCGGAGCCGTTAGGACCTAAAAGTCCGAACACCTCACCCTCTTTTATTTCAAGATTGAAATGGTCAAGAGCGATAAGCTCCTTATAGCGTTTTACAAGATTTTCAATTTTCACTACTGTTTTTTCCATGTGGGTTTCCTCCTTTGTTTGTGACTTAATTATATAATATATGGCAGGATAAGTAAAGTGAAAATCGTCACTTGTTTATATGACATTTGTCATACAGGATATTACATTATGCATGCGGTTGACTTTAATATATAAAAATGTTATAATAATTCTGGAATATTTTTATGAAACATTATCACGCAATAGTGTGCGAAAGGACAGGGTATGAGTATAAACACAACCGATCTTTCAGCAGCAGTAAACAGGCTGAATAACATTTTAAACGAAGTCAACAAGGCGGTCATAGGAAAGGAAAACATAACCGAAAAGGTTCTTATGGCGATAATTGCCGGAGGACATATTCTCATTGAGGATATACCCGGCGTGGGAAAAACGACTATGGCGCTGAGCTTTTCAAAGGCTCTGGAACTGGAATACAACCGTATGCAGTTTACTCCCGATGTACTGCCGACGGATATTGTGGGGTTTTCGATTTTCAACTCAGCAAGCGGCAAATTTGAATATAAGACAGGGGTTGCGGTATGCAATCTTTTCTTAGCGGACGAGATAAACCGCACCTCAAGCAAGACCCAGTCCGCACTCCTTGAAATAATGGAGGAAAAGCGTATCACTATTGACGGAAAAAGCTTTAAGCTCCCCGAACCGTATATCGTTATTGCCACCCAGAATCCTGTTGGCTCAGTGGGTACTCAGATGCTGCCGGATTCCCAGCTTGACAGATTTATGATACGCATTAAAATGGGATATCCAGCCCCTGAAGCAGAAATGGATATCCTTAAAAATAAGGGTGAGGATGCTGCCGGACGGGTTTCGAGAGTTTCCGGAAAGGAGGATATTCTCGCCCTTCAGAAGATAACCTCAAATATTTATGTTGACGACAGGATCTATAATTATATGGTAAGGCTTGCTGACGCTACAAGAAAGCATCCTATGATAAAGCTGGGACTTAGTCCGAGAGGTACAATAAGCCTTTGTGCAATGTCAAAGGCGTCGGCTCTCATGCGTGGGAGAGGCTATGTGATACCCGATGATGTAAGCAGAGTATTTTCCGACGTTGCCGCCCACAGGATCATTCCGGAGGGCAAGGCAAGACTCAGCGGACTTTCTGCTGAAAAGATCTCGGATGAAATAATCAGGACTGTTCCGCTGCCAAGGCTTTCGGACTGAGGGGAACAGCTATGATTGTGAAAAAAATTGCCTATATTATACTCCTTATCATTTCTGTTTTCTTTTATATACTGTTTATAGACAAGCTTTCCCTTTATCTTATGGTCTTTCTGCTGATTCTTCCGGCAGTGCTGGGAGCAATACTGATCACCGGAAAGCTGTGTATAAAATGTACTATTACTCCCGAAAACGATTTTGCAGTAAAAAAAGAAAATTGTAAATTTGTTATAAGGATCACAAACAAAAGCTTTTTTCCTTTTCCGTCCGGGGTCATAAAGCTTGAATATATGAACAGGTCGTCCACCGGTAAGGACAATATGTATATTTCCGTTCCCATACATCCCCATACTTCCCAGACGCTGACCTTCAGCCTGTCCTCCGATTACTGCGGAATACTCAGTGTAAGGCTCAGGTCTGTCAGGATATATGATTATATCAGACTTTTTTCATGCCGGGCAAAGTCTGACTCAGAGGCGGAGGTGTGCATTATCCCCGATATTGACCCGGAGGCTGTACTGCCGGAATTTAAAAATATCGACATTGAAGACAGCGAGATCCTTTCAAAGCATAAAAGCGGCGATGACCCGGCAGAAATATTTGAGCTTAAAGAGTATGTTCCGGGGGACAGGATGAACCGCATACACTGGAATTTAAGCTCAAGACAGGAACAGCTTATTACAAAGCATTACAGTCAGGCAGTAAGTTCACCGACTGTGGTCATAGCGGATATGGAAACTGATCCGATGCGTACAGACCTTGCGGCGGCAGATACAGCTCTGGAGCTTTTCTATGGAATTTCATATATATTGATCGAAAATGAAATTTCTCATGAGGTTTATTGCACAGGCACCGGTGAAAGCATAAATGTCTCCGACCACGATTCCCTGAATGAATGCTTCAGGCATGTTGCTGCTTTGGCGGGGACGGCTGCCGGCAGTGCTGATATTCTTCCTGAGATCGCAAAAGGAAAGTCGAAGGTATACGTCATTTCTGACAGGAACTCTGGTGAATATCAGTGGCAGGAGTTTTCCTCAGGGGCAGAAATAAACTGTATTTTTGCGGATAAAGAAGCGGTTTCGGCAGATTTTTCACAGTGTGACAACATCAATATTATAAAAATTCCGGCAGGCAGCGGAGCGGACTGTCTTGCCTGTGCAATGGTCTGACAAACGGCTTTCCGGTGAAAGGTTACAATATGAAAAAAAACACAACTGACAACAGTTCCGGCAGCGGAATAAAAATTGTCAACAACATTAATATGAGCGTTCCCGGTACAAGGGAAATGGTCAACAGGATCCCATTGATGCTCACGGCGTTTATGGGAATATTCGGAACAGTTTTTTCGTTTTTTACCATGTTCGGGATAGACACCGGCAGCATCAGCGCAGCATTTTATACGCTGCTGTTTTTCGGAGTTTTCACGGCGTTTTTTATGCTTCCGAGAAAACTGCATCTTCTTATAATCCCTGTCATGGCAGTTTACGGACTGCTGCTTTACAGAATGCGTGATAAATTTGTACTGGGTTTCAAGCTGCTGTATAACAAGGTCTACAATTCCATATATCCGAAATCGGGCAGCTATTTCAAGGTCAGCGGAGGGGGAACTGAAAATATTGAGGTTTTCGCAGTTTTTGCCATATTCCTCATCGCAGTCATTATCTGCTATAATGTATATACTCAGCCGAATTTTTTCACCGGTTTTCTCCTTACCTTTGCGATAGTTGAAACGGGATTTTATTTCGGAAAGGCTCCCGGCATTATTTATGCCTTTATGCTAATTACATTCTGGGTATCCCTGCTTGCTCTGGGAAATTACGGATATTGCCGCAAATTCAGCAGTGAAAGCTCCGGATTTGTAAGGAGAGACAATTGCTTTACAGCAAAACCAAGCGTCAGATTCCGCACTGCCGGTTCGACCGTTTCAATAATTACTGCAATATGCTTTCTTATTTTTCTGCTGACGGCGGTCATAACAAATCTGACCGGATATGAGCGTCCGGAAAAACTTGATACAATGCGGACGGATATGAAGCTTGCCGCAAGTGAATTTTCCTTTGAAAATTTCGGGGAAAGTCTTGAAAGGCTTTCTGCATCACTGGGCTTTAACAAGTATAAGTCATTCAGCCACAGGCTCGGGAATGTGGGTTCGGTAAAATTTAAGGATACCACCGAACTGACCGTTGAAACAGACGGAAGCTTCAGCCAGAATATTTATCTCAAAGGCTACACGGGAACAGTCTATTCCGGAGATGAATGGGAGACGTTTCCGGAAAGTCTGTATCAGTCCTATGAGGACATGTTTGAAGGCTTTCAGCGTGAAAAAAGCTTCCCCCAGGATATGCTTACAAATTATATTCTCAATAAATTTGAAACGGAATTTATAAGTCTCAGCGTCAAATCAGACTACCAGAACGAGGAATATAATTATGTACCTTATGTATCCATTCCCAAGGGTGAGATAACTTATGTTGATGATACTCTTTCAAAGCTTGCCAGCCAGACTGATTATTCCTTTATGGTAAGTACGAATCAGGCAGCAAGATCTGACCTGGAGGGCATGCTTGCTCTTGCTGACGATACGGTGAATGATACTTTTGATGAATACACCGGTTTTGTCTATGACAATTATCTTTCCTATCCGGACAATGACGGAACACAGGAGCTTTATGACAGGCTTGTAAAGGGAACGGAGCTTGAAACAGGAGAGGATGTATACCGCAAGCTTATGTATATCAGTGAGATACTGTCGGAAAACGCTGAATACAGTTTAAACCCCGGTGTTACGCCGGGTATTGAGGATTTTGTAAATTACTTCCTGCTGAAAAATCACAAGGGCTTCTGTGTCCACTTTGCAACGGCAGGGGTTATCCTTGCAAGAATGGCAGGGATCCCTGCAAGGTATGCTGACGGATATGTACTCTGCGCCGATGAATTCAATGATAAAAATAAAAATGATGACGGCACATATACAGTGAAAATAGAGGACAGCCGTGCTCATGCATGGGCGGAAATATACATTGAAAATCTGGGCTGGGTACCTTTTGAGTTTACTCCTTCTTCTGCGGCAGTTGCTGCTCTTTCGCAGGATCCGTCACAGTCTGCCGTGATGACAGAACCGGCTTCATCTGGTCAGACAAATAAAACAACAGTTACAAAGGCAGTTTCAGAGACTGTTTCTACTACGACTATGAAAAATACCGCAGCGGCATCCGGAGCATTATCCATAACGTCATCTGCAGATTCTTCCATGTCGGACAGCAAGCCAATGAGCCTGAAAGCCAGGGTCATTCTGATATTTGTCCTGGCTGTACTGGCGGCGGTCGCATTTATCATTGCAAGGCGTGTTCTGTGGGAGAGAAAGAAAAAGCTTATTTTCGGCAGTACGGACGAAAGAAAGAAAATAACCTATGCATATACGCTGACAGTAAGGCTGCTGGAATTCTGCGGAGCTGAAAAGAACAACATGCAGTATCTTGAATATGCAGAATATGTATGTCAGAAGCTTCCGGAGATTGCTGATGGTGGATTTACTGCTCTTACCGAGAAAATGCTCAGGGCACAGGTAAGCGGAGAACAGCCGGAAATATCCGAAGGGGAGTACGCTGCAGGATATTACAAATCAGTTTACAGGAAAATTTACACAAAAGCAAATCCTGTCAAAAAGCTTTCCATGAGCTGGGTCAAAAAACTCTGAGAAAAATTTCCGCAAATAATTCCGTTCAATGCAATTATAATATTAACATAAACAAACCAAGCCGCAGTCTTGCGGCAGAACGGAGCTTATCATGATAAATAACGATACTATAAGGCTTTTAAGGGAATGTGATTCCGGAATAAAAATGGGCATATCTTCTCTTGATGAATCATTGAAATATGTTTCGAGTCCGAAGTTTAAGAGCAGGCTTGAAAACGGAATAAAGGAAAACGAAGAGATAAAGCATGATATTCAGGATCTGCTTCACGATTATCATGACAACGGCAAGGAGCCGGCGCTTATGGCAAAGAGTATGACATGGCTTAAAACCAATGTAAAGCTTGCAGTCAATGAATCGGATGCGACGGTTGCTGACCTTATTACTGACGGCTGCAATATGGGCGTCAAAACTCTGTCACGCTATATGAATAAGTATAAGGCGGCGGATGAGAAGTCAAAAAAGATCGCTAAAAAACTTATCGGCGCTGAAGAACAGCTTGCTTTTGATATAAGAGAATATCTGTAATTGTGATAAAGAGCGGCATCCGCCGCTCTTTTACATTACATCATTTGAGATTTGAGTGTTAAACCCACTGAACTGAAAATCTGTACGGGGAGCAGTAAAGCTCCTGCCGCTGAGATAGCCCAGAACACCCTCATTTTCAAAATTGAATTTCAGGGAGTATGCGCACAGCTGCTGCCGGAAAATCTTATACTTTTTATTGAGCTTTACGTTTCCGTATTTTCCGTCCCCTAAAACAGGCGCACCCAGAAATGAAAGATGAGCACGTATCTGATGTGTTCTGCCGGTAACAAGGTTCACTCTTACCAGCATAAGCCCCCCTTGCTTTTCGAGAACAGTGTATTCAGTAATTATCTTTTTGAATCCCTCACCAGGTTCCGAAGATATTTCAACGCTGTTATGGCTGCCTTTGCGGTGATATGCAGTACAGACTGAATGGTCCGAGGGGAACCTGCCCGAACAGATGCAGAGATACTGCTTCCCGATCTCTTTCAGTCTTATCTTTTCGTTGGCTTCTCTAAGTGCGGCTGCGTTTTTGGCAGCAATAACAAGTCCGGCAGTGTTTCTGTCAAGGCGGTTGCATATTGCCGGAGAAAATGAATTTTCCTCCTCCGGTTTGTATTCGCCTTTACTGAACAGATACGCCTGAATAATATCGATCAGTGTTTCGTCAGGCTTTTGTGCACCGTGATGCACGTCAATACCCGGCGGCTTATAGACTATCAGTATGTTTTCGTCCTCATAAACTATTTCCGGCAGTGTGGAGGATTTTTTGATTTTCCTTTCCGGAGAGCTTACGGGAAACTCAAAAAATTCATCGTTGATGTAAAGGCTCAGAACATCTCCCTGACAAAGCTGACGGGAAATTTCACATCGTTTGCCGTTAAGCTTTATCCTCTTGAGACGTATGTATTTATACAGCAGCGACTTAGGCAGCTTTGGGACAGCTTTGGCAATAAATTTATCGATGCGCTGTCCGCTGTCATTCTGGTTTATTATAAATTCTTTCATTTGTTCCTCCTGTGAATATTTTTCTTCACATTTATTATATCATAAATCTCCGGAAAAATAAATAAAAAAAGTAAATTATATATATTTCTCACAAAAGCCTTTATTTTATATAAAAAATGTATTATACTATTGTATGTATATACATTTTTTGTCAATAAGAGGAGGCGTTATGTCGGAAAATATTCATGAAGGACATAGAAAAAGATTGCGTGAAAAATTTCTTAAAAGCGGATTTACAGGCTTTGCGGATCATGAAAAACTGGAGCTGCTTTTATTTTATTCCCGTCCGAGGGGCGATACAAATGTGATCGCACATAAGCTCATGGACAGGTTCAGAACTATCGGGGGAGTTTTTGATGCTGGTATTGAGCAGCTTATGGAAATTAAAGGTATCAGCGAGGTGTCAGCTGTTCTGATAAAACTGATTCCCGAACTGTTTAAGGAATACTCATTATCGAAAACTCTTCTTCAGCCCCTTGATACCTTTGAAAGAGTATGTAATTTTTTCAAGGAGCAATTAAATAGTGAGAGAGATGAGAAACTCATGGTGGCGTGTGTTGATGACAGGCTCAGACTGATAAGCTGTGAAGTCATATCTGAGGGAGATGCTGATTCTGTGGCGGTAAATATAAGAAAACTTATAGAATTTACATATAAAAACAACTGCAGCAATATTTTAATAGCTCACAATCACCCAAACGGTGATACTATTCCGTCGGACAAGGATATAAAGATCACACGGGAGATATACAAGGTTTTGAAGCCGGTGGGGATTACTCTCCTTGACCATATTATTGTTGCAAAGGGAAGTGCAGCCTCTCTCAAGGAATCAGGCGGTTTTGCACTGATAAAATAGCAGCAGAATGGAGAACAATATGAAAGAACGAAAATTTGAGCTTGTAACTGATTTTAAACCCTCCGGAGACCAGCCCCAGGCTATTGAAAAGCTGACGGAGGGTATAAATAAAGGTTACAGGGAACAGACTCTTCTTGGAGTTACAGGTTCCGGAAAGACATTTACAATGGCAAATATAATTGCAAATGTGAATAAGCCTACCCTCATTCTTGCCCATAATAAAATTCTTGCAGCTCAGCTTTGTTCGGAGTTTAAAGAATTTTTTCCGAATAATGCCGTTGAATATTTTGTTTCCTATTACGATTATTATCAGCCGGAGGCGTATATTCCCGGTACTGACACATACATTGAAAAGGATTCCTCGGTCAATGATGAAATAGATAAGATGCGTCATTCGGCAACTACAGCTCTTTCGGAAAGAAATGATGTAATAATCGTATCAAGTGTGTCATGTATCTATTCTCTGGGCAGTCCGGATGATTACCGTTCCATGGTGGTTTCAGTAAGAGAGGGAATGGAAAAGTCAAGGGACGAGCTTCTTGATGAGCTTGTTGCTATACAATATGAGCGCAACGATATAAACTTTGTAAGAAATAAATTCAGAGTGAGAGGGGACGTAGTGGAGATCTTTCCGGCGTCCTCCAACGAAAAGGCAGTAAGGGTCGAATTTTTCGGAGATGAGATAGACCGCATAAGTGAAATAAATGTCCTTACCGGAGAAGTACTTGCTACTTTGAAACATGCTGCGATTTTTCCTGCCAGCCACTATATCGTAAGCGGCAGCAAGATGCAGGACGCTATAAAGGAAATTGACAGGGAGCTTGCAGAGAGGATAGAATATTTCCAGTCGGAGAACAAGCTTATTGAGGCGCAGCGTATTGCCCAGCGTACCCACCACGACATGGAAATGCTTCAGGAAATCGGATTTTGCAGCGGAATTGAAAACTATTCAAGGATTCTTTCCGGCAGACCTCCGGGCAGTACGCCTATGACCCTGCTGGATCATTTCCCGGAGGATTTTCTCCTTATGATAGATGAGAGTCACGTAACAGTGCCGCAGATCGGGGCAATGTATGCCGGTGACAGAGCGAGAAAGACAACTCTTGTGGATTTCGGATTCCGGCTGCCCAGTGCATTTGATAACAGACCGCTCAATTTTGATGAATTTTACGATCATGTAAAGCATGTTGTATTTGTCAGTGCCACTCCCGGAAATTTTGAAAAGGAAAAATCCAGTCAGATTGTAGAGCAGGTCATCCGCCCGACAGGACTTGTGGATCCGGAGGTCATTGTAAAACCTATTGAGGGGCAGATAGAAGATCTGATATCTGAGATAAACAAGCGTACACAAAAAAATGAAAGAGTCCTTGTCACGACTCTTACCAAAAAAATGGCGGAGGATCTTACGTCATTTCTTGACAATGCCGGAATAAAGGTTCGCTATCTTCACCATGATATTGATACCATTGAACGTATGGAAATTATAAAGGATCTCCGTGAGGGGGAATTTGATGTACTTGTGGGAATAAACCTGCTCCGTGAGGGACTTGATATTCCGGAGGTTTCCCTCGTTGCCATACTCGACGCTGACAAAGAGGGATTTTTAAGAAGTGAGACTTCTCTTGTACAGACTATAGGAAGGGCGGCGAGAAATGCCGGCGGACAGGTCATAATGTATGCAGATTCCGTTACCGGCTCTATGGAAAGGGCAATTGAGGAGACCCAGCGCAGACGTTCCATACAGATGGCATACAACAGGGAACACGGAATTACTCCGCAGACTATAAAGAAGGAAATCAGAAAGGTGCTTGAAATCTCTTCAAAGGAAACAGTCGAAAAGAAGACAGGCAGAAAGCTTTCCAAAGCGGAGAAAACAGAGCTTATTGCAAAGCTCAAAGCAGAAATGAAACAGGCAGCCAAAATGCTTGAATTTGAGCATGCGGCATACCTCAGGGATAAAATCAAGGAATTAGAGGGAAAATAACCGATGAAAGATAAAATAGTAATCAAAGGCGCAAGGGAGCATAATCTTAAAAATATAGACCTTGAGCTTCCGAGAAACAAGCTTATCGTAATGACAGGACTTTCCGGTTCGGGAAAGTCGTCACTGGCGTTTGATACGATATACGCTGACGGTCAGAGGAGATATATGGAAAGTCTTTCCTCTTATGCAAGAATGTTTCTGGGACAGATGGAAAAACCGGATGTGGACAGTATCGAGGGGCTTTCTCCGGCAATTTCCATTGACCAGAAGACGACTTCAAAAAATCCCCGTTCCACAGTGGGTACTGTAACTGAAATATATGACTATCTGCGACTGCTGTACGCAAGGATCGGAATTCCTCACTGTCCGGTCTGCGGAAGGGAGATAAAGCAGCAGACGGTGGATCAGATCGTTGATAAACTGTTTGAACTGGAAGACGGTACTAAGATACAGCTCCTTGCCCCAATCGTAAGGGGACGCAAGGGGACACATGGAAAGGAACTGGAAAGTGCAAGACGTTCCGGATATGTCCGTGTGAGGATCGACGGAAACATGTATGACCTTTCCGAGGAAATCTCCCTTGAGAAGAATAAAAAGCACAACATAGAAATTGTCGTTGACAGACTGGTGATAAAGGATGGGATAAGGTCGAGAATGACCGACAGCATCGAAACAGTCATAGCTTTGTCCGGGGGTCTTGTTGCCGTTGACGTTATAGGGGGAGAGGAAATGCTCTTTTCCCAGAGCTATGCATGCCCTGAGCATAACATCAGTATTGAAGAGCTTAATCCGAGAATGTTCTCTTTCAATAATCCTTTCGGTGCATGCCCGAAATGTACCGGTCTGGGGTCGTTTTCGAGAATAGACCCTGATCTTATCGTACCGAACAAGGATCTGAGCATACGTCAGGGGGCTATTAAGGCAAGCGGCTGGAATACACTTTCTGAAGGCTCTATTGCTATGATGTATTATAACGGTCTTGCCAAAAAGTTCAATATAAGTCTCGATACGCCCTTTAAAGATCTGCCCAAGGAGGCGGCTGATGCGTTTCTTTACGGAACAGATGAAAGGATAGAGCTTAAAATAATAGATTCCTTCGGCGGAGGAGTAAGATACAGTAAATTTGAAGGTATTATAAATAATCTCCAGAGGCGCTTTAATGAATCCAAAAGCGAGTATTCAAAAAGTGAGATTGCCGATGTAATGAACGAGATAGACTGTCCCGAATGTAAGGGTGAAAAGCTTAAAAAGGAAAGCCTTTCGGTAACTGTGGGCGGAATAAACATAATGGATTTTACAAAAATGTCCATTTCCCAGGCTCTTGAATTTATAAACAATCTGGAGCTTTCCGAACGTGAAATGATGATTGCCGGACGGATTCTCAAAGAAATAAAGGAACGTCTCGGATTTTTAATAAGCGTCGGACTTGATTATCTTACTCTTTCACGTTCGTCGGGAACTCTCTCCGGCGGTGAAAGTCAGCGTATAAGACTTGCAACGCAGATAGGTTCTTCCCTTATGGGAGTGCTGTACATTCTGGATGAACCGAGTATCGGACTTCATCAGAGGGATAATGACAAGCTTATCGGAACTCTGAAAAGACTCCGTGACCTGGGAAATACACTGATAGTTGTTGAGCATGATGACGATACGATGCTTGCCGCCGACCATATTGTGGATATCGGACCGGGTGCAGGCGTTAACGGGGGAGAAGTGGTCTTTTCCGGAACTGTGGATAAAATACTAAAATGCAGGAATTCCATAACAGGACAGTACCTGAGCGGAAAGAAAAAAATACCCCTTCCTGAGAAAAGGCGGAAGGGAAACGGAAAGTTTCTTACAGTAAAGGGTGCAGCAGAAAATAACCTTAAAAATATAGATGTGAGGATACCTCTGGGCATGCTTGTGTGTGTTACCGGAGTTTCCGGTTCGGGAAAGTCCTCACTTATAAATGAAATAGTGTACAAGCACCTTGCGGCAAAGCTTAACCGTGCAAAGATAAGGGCAGGAAAGTTCAGGGATATCGAGGGGCTTGAAAATCTGGATAAGGTCATCAGTATTGACCAGTCCCCTATCGGAAGAACCCCCCGTTCCAATCCTGCCACCTATACGGGAATGTTTACTGATATACGAGAGCTTTTTGCACAGACCAGCGACGCAAAAATGAGGGGATACGGCTCGGGCAGATTTTCCTTCAACATAAAAGGGGGACGGTGTGAAGCCTGCGAGGGGGACGGCATAAAGAAAATCGAGATGCATTTTCTTCCGGATATTTACGTGCCTTGTGAGGTGTGCAAGGGAAAGCGGTATAACCGTGAGACTCTTGAGGTAATGTACAAGGGAAAATCCATCTATGACGTACTTGAAATGACCGTTGATGAGGGAATGGTGTTCTTTGAAAACTTCCCGAAGATTTACCGCAGACTTAAAACTCTCCATGACGTGGGGCTTGGATATATTAAGATAGGTCAGCCGGCAACTACTCTTTCCGGAGGGGAGGCACAGCGTGTCAAGCTCTCCACTGAACTTTCCAAGCGAGGAACAGGCAGGACTATCTACATTCTCGACGAGCCTACCACCGGACTTCATACCGCTGATGTCCACAAGCTTATTGAGGTTCTCCAGAAGCTTGCGGATACGGGAAATACAGTTCTTGTAATCGAGCATAATCTTAACGTAATAAAGGTTGCGGACCATATTATCGATCTGGGACCGGAGGGCGGTACGGGAGGCGGTACTGTGGTTGCCTGCGGTACTCCGGAGGAAATTGCACAGTGTCCCCGGTCTTATACCGGACATTACCTGAAAAAATATCTTGAATAATTCATGACCCGGAGCATAAAAGCTTCGGGTTTTACTGACACACTTCAACCATAATTATTCTTGAAAAAACGCTTATAATATGATATAATAAATGCACAGCATTTATTATAATTATCTTAAGGCAACACCGCACAATTAACGGCTGTCGCCTTTGCCGCACATCTGCTTGC
>JBJEQU010000024.1:0-6740 GCA_051881935.1 Porcipelethomonas sp.
GGAGGAAAATATGAAGATTATTGCAATGGCTTCCGCTATCTTACAATTTACAGTAACGACAAATGTATAGGAGTTTTTGATGAAGATAGGTATGATGTTGAGGAAAAAGGAATTATCACTATATTAGGTATTGGTGATGGTACCATTTACGGCGTAACGGAAAGTGGAACAGAGATTGAAATTGAAGATGATAATTTTCATGAAGAAGAAGAAATAAAGGCATTTTTAGGTGGTCATGAAGTTGAATGGATTGAAGGAAAAAAAGTAAAAATTGATCTTGCCGACATGGACTACAAGACATGGCGTTCAGAACTGAAAGAAGATGCGGAAACGCTGGAATTGCTTACACTCATGATTGCCGATATAACACCGGAACATGATACAAAGCTTCAGGAACTTCTGCAACTCATATCTGATAAAATCGAAAATCCGATAAATCCTGGCAATAAAAAAGTAATTGTATTTTCAGCATTTTCTGATACAGCGGAATATCTTTACGAGAATGTAAGTAAATACATTAAGGACAAATACGGATTGAATACAGCGGTAATCACCGGTTCAATTGACGGAAAAACAACAATCAGCGGCTTCAGAGCAACACTTAACAATGTGCTTACCTGCTTTTCTCCTGTATCAAAGGGTAGAGATGTGCTGATGCCGGGCAGTACTACTGAAATTGACGTACTCATTGCTACCGACTGTATTTCTGAGGGTCAGAACCTGCAGGATTGTGACTATCTTGTAAACAATGACATTCACTGGAACCCTGTTCGCATAATTCAGCGTTTCGGACGAATTGACAGAATCGGAAGTAAAAATGATTATATTCAGCTTGTAAACTTCTGGCCTGATATGGAACTTGATGACTACATTAATCTCAAGGGCAGAGTTGAAACAAGAATGAAAATTACTGTAATGACTTCCACAGGTGATGACGACCTGATAAATCCGGAAGAAAAGGGTGACCTTGAATATCGTAAACAACAGTTACAGCGTTTGCATGACGAAGTGGTTGATATTGAAGATATGTCTACCGGAATATCCATTATGGATCTGGGACTGAATGAATACAGACTTGACCTTCTGGAATATGTTAAGACACATGGTGACATGAATAAGAAACCAAAGGGAATGCATGCAGTTGTTCCGGCAACAGAAGAACTGCCGGAGGGCGTAGTATTTGTGCTGAAAAATATCAATGACAGCATAAACGTTGATAATCAGAACAGAATACACCCTTTCTACATGGTTTACATAAGTGCAGACGGTGAAATTATCTGTGACTACCTTAACCCGAAAAAACTGCTTGATGAGATCCGTCTGCTTTGCAAGGGTAAGGATGAGCCGATTGAAGAAGTATGCCGGATATTCAATAAGGAAACCGATGACGGAAGAAATATGTCGGAAGTGTCTGCATTACTCAACGAGGCTATTGCGTCAATCATTGACACCAAAGAAGAAAGCGATATTGACAGTCTGTTTTCCGGCGGAGGAACGTCTGCATTATTGTCTGATATTTCCGGGCTTGATGATTTTGAACTTATCTGTTTCCTTGTAGTAAAGTGAGGATATTATGCTGAATTTACCGAAAACAACGGAATTCAACAAACGAATTCCCAAACAGAAATTTTACGATAATCTGAATGTTACACCTGCAATAAAACAGATTTTCGTTGAACAAATCAAGACAATATTCTGGAAAAACAAAATTGCTCCCTCGACAACAAACCTTGCCGAGGGAAGAAACGTAACAGAAATTGAAGTCTTTGAAATAAAGCTTAACGCTCCGTCGCCTGATGAAAGTATTCTTAAACTGATTGACAAGGAAATTCCTTATCATATTCTTTTCATTCTCAGCTATGAAGAAAAATATCAGCTCTGGATAGGTTACAAGGAAGAATCGGGAGGAAATACTGCGTTTAAAGTCAGCGGATATTACCATACTCCATGGCTTGCGGAAGATGAAATACCGGTTGAGATACAGGGACTTGACATGGACAAGGTATATGAAAATTTTGTCCGTCAGATTGCCGGAGATAAACTTTCATCTGATAATGGTGAAAGCTTGCAGGAATCCGTTGAGAAAGAATAGCAGAAACAGGCTTTGCAAAAACAGATTGAAAAACTGGCAAAAGCTGTCCGCAAGGAAAAACAGCTGAATAAACAAATGGAACTGAACAAACAGCTGAAAATGCTGAAAAAACAACTGGCTGAATATTAGCAGGGGACGGACATTAAAAGTTCGTCTCTTTTGTTATAAATACATAAAAATTGTGAGAGGATTTCTACAGGTAAATATTTTACTTTTTGTTGATGATTTTCTGAAAATATGATATAATTTATGGGGTATTTTTTATTGAAACTGAATTTTTTAAAGGATTGAAAGTATAATGGAGAAAATGAAAATGCACTCTGCTGACATAACAAAAAGCAATATTGATAAAATTGCAGAATGGTTCCCGAACTGCATAACGGAAACCGCAGACGAAAACGGCAATCTTAAAAAGGCAATCAACTTTGAAACGCTGCATCAGATGTTGTCTGAAGATGTTGCCGAGGGTGATGAAGCGTATGAATTTACATGGGTTGGCAAAAAGGCGGCTATTGTTGAAGCAAACAAGCCTATCCGCAAAACTCTCCGTCCATGTAAAGAGGAAAGCGTTGACTGGGATACAACAGAAAACCTCTACATTGAGGGCGATAATCTGAAAGTTTTAAAGCTTTTGCAGGAAAGCTATCTTGGTAAGGTTAAGATGATATATATTGATCCACCATATAACACCGGTTCAGACCGTTTTATATATACAGATGATTTTCATATAACAAAAGAAGAATATAAAGAAATGGCTGGATACTATGATGAAGAAAAGCATCTTTTATTTAGAGAAAATACAGAATCAAATCCGCAATTTCATTCCGTCTGGTGTTCTATGATATATTCCCGTCTTATGCTTGCAAGAAATTTGCTTTCTGATGATGGTGTTATTTTTATTTCTATTGATGATAATGAAGTGGATAATCTTAGAAAAATATGTGATGAAATTTTTGGAGCAATGAATTTTATTGCGATGTCAACTATAATTGTCAAAACTGAAGGAAGAAGATATGGAGGATTTGCAAAAACACACGAACAAGCTTTGATATATTCAAAAAACATTGAAAATACAGTTTTAAATGAGGTTGAAGTAGAAGGAAAAAATTTCAGTTTGAAGATGAATTTGGCGGTTTTAATATACAAGATTTAAGAAACCAAAATGCAAGAGCTTTCAATTCGACAAACAGACCTAATTTACGATATCCATTTTTTGTTGATGAAAATGATAAAGATAAAAATGGATTCTGTAAAGTGTATTTAGAAAAGAAAGAAAATTATACAGAAGTATACCCTATTATTGTTAATGGTAATGAAAGTGTATGGCGATGGGGAAAAAATGAAAAAGCATCTCGTCAAATAAATGATTTAGTAGGTAGAAAAGGTTCTGATGGGATAATTAGAATATATCAGAAAATGCGAAAACTAACCGAAATGCCTAAAACGGTATTAATTGATAAAGAATTCATATCAATTAAAGGAACAAGAGAATTACAAGAAATACTTGGGCTTGGAGTATTTGATTTTCCTAAACCATCAAAATTAATTAAATTCTTTTTAAGCATATCATCAAATCCCGACTCTATCATTCTCGACTTCTTCTCAGGTTCAGCTACAACCGCTCATGCAGTAATGCAATTGAACGCAGAGGATGGCGGACATAGAAAATTTATAATGGTTCAAATTCCGGAAAAAACAAATGAAAAGAGCGAGGCATTTAAGGCAGGATATAAAAATGTCTGCGAAATAGGCAAGGAAAGGATCAGACGAGCAGGAAAGAAAATCAAGGAAAGCCTTGAAAAAGACGGAATGGATATACGACATATAAATAAGGAATTACAAAAAGGCGAACAGATGATTTTGCCAACCGGAGAAATCGTTCCAAAAATATCTGCAAGATGGGGAGCTGGTGATGAAACAGAAGATAATAAAAAAATCGCTGATTCATTAGACATAGGTTTCAGAGTTCTGAAAGTTGACGAAAGCAACATGACAGATGTTTACTATTCACCGCTTGAAATCAATCAGCAGATGCTTTTGGAGCAGGTTGAAAACATCAAGCCGGACAGAACAGACCTTGACCTGCTGTTCGGTTGTCTTATCGACTGGGGTATTCCGCTGAATCTGCCTTATGTAAGTGAAAATATTGACGGCTGTAATGTTCACACATACAATGACGGTGATCTGATTGCCTGTTTTGATAAGAATGTTCCCGAAAGCGTTATCAGAGAAATTGCAAAACGTCAGCCTCTTCGTGCGGTATTCCGTGACAGCAGTTTTGCTGATAGTCCGGCTAAAATAAATGTTGAGGAAATTTTCAAGATGATTGCTCCTGATACGAGAGTGAGGGTGATCTGATGAAACTACAGTTTAAACACCAGAAATTCCAGGCAGATGCCGCAAAAGCTGTTGTTGATGTTTTTGCAGGACAACCGTATCTTACACCGTCATATATGATGGACAGAGGTGATGACAGGTATAAACAGATTACTGATACTGATGAGGAATTCACCGGCTGGTCAAATCAGAAAATTGTTCCGGAACTCAGCGACAGGATTATTCTTGAACATATACAAAAGATACAGCGTTCAAATCAGATAAAGCCGTCGGACAAGCTGGAAGGCAGATATAACCTAACAATCGAAATGGAAACAGGTGTCGGAAAGACTTACACCTACATCAAGACTATGTATGAACTGAACAAGGCTTACGGCTGGAGTAAGTTTATAATAGTTGTGCCAAGTATTGCTATCCGAGAGGGCGTGTATAAGTCTTTACAGGTAACACAGGAGCATTTTGCCGAGGAATACGGAAAGAAAATCAGATTTTTCATATACAACTCAGCACAGCTTACTGAAATTGACCGATTTGCCTCAGACAGTTCTATCAATGTAATGATTATCAATTCACAGGCGTTTAATGCCAGAGGTAAGGACGCAAGAAGAATTTATATGAAGCTTGATGAATTCCGCTCCAGAAGACCGATTGATATTATTGCCAAAACAAATCCGATACTGATTATTGATGAGCCACAGTCGGTTGAGGGTAAGCAGACAAAGAAGAATCTTGAAGAGTTTCACCCATTGCTTACACTCCGTTATTCGGCTACCCATAAATCAGACAGTATCTATAACATGGTGTACCGCCTCGACGCAATGGAGGCTTATAACAAGCACCTTGTAAAGAAAATTGCTGTTACTGGTATTACTGCAACAGGCAGTACAGCAACTGAAAGCTACGTTTACCTTGAAAGCATAAATCTGTCAGGCAAAGCTCCGACAGCTACAATACAGTTTGACTGCAAGACAAAAACAGGAACAAAGAAGGTTTCACGAATTGTAAATGAGGGATTTAATCTTTATCAGAATTCGGGAGAGCTGGAAGAATATAAGGATAACTTTGTTGTCAAGTTTATTGACGGCAGAGATGACCATATAGAATTCCTCAATGGGTTAAAACTGTATCTGGGTGATGTGGTCGGTGGAGTTGATGAAATGCAGATACGCCGCCTGCAGATAAGAGAAACTATAAAAGCGCATATTGAACGTGAGCGTGAGCTGTTCTACAAGGGTATTAAAGTTCTTTCACTTTTCTTTATTGATGAAGTTGCACATTACAAGGAATATGATGCCGCAGGTCAGCCTGAAAACGGTATTTTTGCAAAGATGTTTGAGGAAGAATACAAGGATATTGTTGGTAGTCTTGCAATGCGGTTTGAAGAAGATGAGTATTTAAAATATCTTAAAGCAATAAGTGCTGAGAAAACTCATGCTGGTTATTTTTCAATCGATAAAAAGGGAAAGATGGTAAACAGTAAGGTAGGCAAAAAGGAAACAACTACTGATGATGTTGATGCGTATGATCTTATAATGAAAAATAAGGAATTACTGCTTGACAGAGACCCGAAGCGTTCTCCTTGAAAACGGATACATCAAAAAAGGTCAGCTTACAGATAAATATTACGAAGATAAAGCTAACGGAAAAATTGAAATTGCAGAAGAAATTAATGATTCTGTTATTTCAGTTGTAGAAATTCTTGATTCTGTATATAACCCTGATGTAATGAAGCCGGTAAATGCAAGAAGCAACAATGTTGAATTAAAAGTTGATGAAAGTAAACTTGATATGCCGGAATTTAAGAAACTCTGGAAACAGATTAATTCCAAAACCGTATATGTAGTTGACTTTGATTCTGATGAACTTGTAAAAAAGGCAATCAAAGCATTAAATGCTAAATTAAGAGTAACGAAAATATTCTTCAAAATTGAAACTGGAAAGATGGATAAAATATCATCAAAGGACGCTTTACTGAGTGGTTCAGCGTTCAGCAGAACTTCAACTTCAAATCAGGACTCAGATACTAAAATCCATGCGAATAGTAGCGTTAAATACGATCTTGTTGGTAAACTTGTTAGTGAAACAGGATTGACAAGAAAAAATGTTGTTGAGATACTTACAGGTATTGAGAAGAGTGTGTTTGAGCAGTTCAAAGATAATCCGGAAGAATTTATTGTTAAGGCTGCTCAGTTAATCAACGATGAGAAAGCAACAGCTGTTATTGAACATATTACTTACAATATTCTGGATGAACAGTATGATACTGATATATTTACTGAACCTACAATAAAGGGTAAGCTGAATGTAAATG
>JBJEQU010000025.1:0-6734 GCA_051881935.1 Porcipelethomonas sp.
TTCGCAAAAGAAAAAGATAACCGAAAGACAGGCAGAGGCTTAAATGCTTCTGCCTGTTTTTTGAGTTGGAAAGAGGTGTATAAATGATAGAAGAAACTACGGTAATAAAAAGCAAGGTAATATTTTCTGACGATAAGAAACACAGGCTTCTTCTTCGCAGAGAGTGGGATAATGAGAAAAAATCAGCAATGATTGTTATGATAAATCCAAATACTGCTGATACACTCTGCATGGATCTGACAACGATGCTGACACTGAATAATCTTTCAGCACTCGGCTTTGGAAGTGTAAACATTGTAAATCTTTACAGCCGGATAACAAATAAGCTGAACCTAAGATTCAACAGCGATGATGACCTGATTGCAAAAGACTGCGACGAAATAATACAGCAGTACGCTTCTATGAGTGATGCTATAATCATTGCCTGGGGTACTGTAGGGAAGAACATTCAGAGAGTAAGAGAACGTCAGAAGTATGTGCTTAATCTGATGAAACCTTACGCAAACAAAATGTACCAGATTGGAAAGAACGCTTGCCATCCGCTTACACCATCGGTACGAAGTGGTTGGACACTTGAACTTTTTGAAAGGGACGAGGAAACTGAAAATGATTAAAGTAACGAATCTTAAAGAAACAGATAATATTAAACCCTTAATGCTCAGAGCTTACATAGCCAGAAAGATAACTGCCCTTATGGAAGAATACAGCGTTGATACTCTTGATTCTATCGGCTGTTTCATTTTGCTTGAAAAATCTGAATATTCTATGTTCCCAATGATGAGTGAAATGGAGTTTGTTGAAATGCTTGAAATTGGGGATAAGATGTACTTACACGGTGTCAGAATAGTAAGCGATAATTATGCTGAGGATTACTTCCTTGAAATTGAAAGGATCTGAGTATGGCTGTAATAGAAAGAATACGTGCTGTAGCATACTGCCGGTACTCATCTTCAAATCAGCATGAAACCTCAATTGAAGGGCAAATGAGAAGCATTGAGGAATTCTGCAAAAAACAGAACTGGCTGCTTGTCAGTTCCTATCAGGACAGAGCAGTTTCAGGTACTACGGATAATCGGGAGCAGTTTCAAAAGATGATTTCCGATAGTTATAATCATAACTTTGAGCGTGTGGTAGTTTACAAGCTCGATAGATTTGCAAGAAACCGTTATGACTCAATAATTTACAAAAACAAGCTGAAAAAGAATGATGTTCTGCTTTGTTCAGTAAATGAAAATTTAACTGACTCACCAGAATCTGTTATTCTTGAATCGTTACTTGACGGCATGAATGAATATTACTCTAAAGCATTGTCACAAATAGTAAGCCGTGGACATTTAGAAAATGCCTACAAATGTGTTCATAACGGAGGGGTTCCGCCGTTAGGCTATCGTGTTAACTCTGAAAGAAAGCTTGAAGTTGTACCCGAAGAGGCAAAAATTGTGAAACTCATCTTTGAGTTGTATACACAGGGATATGGTTACAGCTATATTCTTGACAGACTTAACGAATTGAATTACCATACAAAAACAGGAAGAATCTTTACAAAATCCTCTTTGTATGAAATTCTTTCAAATCCGAAATATATGGGTACTTTTGTATATAATAGGCTTGCTTCAAAGGATATTGACGGTAAGAGGAACGGTCATAAGACTAAACCTGCTGATAAGATAGTTTGCATAGAAGGTGGGTGCGATAAAATTGTATCAAAGGCTATGTTTGACAAGGCACAACGCATAAAAGCCGCTAATAAGAGAAATGCCGGGAGATACGGTTCAAAGGAAATGTATTTGCTAAGCGGCAAAGTAATATGCGATTGCTGTGGACGTAAAATGACAGGGAACAGGAGCAAATGTGGCAGAAATAAGTCTTTACTGGTTTCATACAGATGTCCGAGTTTGAAAAAGATTTGTAAGAATAAGGAGATAAACGCCACGTATTTAAATAGCCATGTTTCAGTTCTGATAGGACAAAAACTTTTAAATCCTAAGAGTTTGAAAAAGGCTGTTGCTAAAGTTAACAAGTACATTGAAAAGTATAATACTGACTACGACAGTAATTATGATACTGTTTCAGCCCAATATTCAGAAATACTCAATAACCTCGCCAATATAACTGCGGCTGTAGAAAAAGGGTTAGTCACAGAGGATTTGATGCAGAGAGCTGAGAATCTTGAGGCTGAGAAAACTGAACTTGAAAAGCGGTTGTGTACAATGAAGCTGATGGAGCATGTTAAGTATGAGGATTTTGAACACCTCCTGCGACAGTACAAGGAAATAAAGCATAATACTGAGGAGTACCGCACATTCATACAGCAGTTTGTTAAGGAAATAAGGGTTCGTCCCTATGACTTTGATATTGTACTGGATATGGGACTTAGTGTTACTGATGAACTTACAGAAAAAATAACTATGAGGCGTGAAGAGTTGTACAATCTGTTCGACTCTCATGTCCGTGAATGATACGGAGGAATTGATATGTTTGAGAGTAGTAAAGGAAGATACCTGACAAGGGGTATCAATGAAAATGTATGTATTGAGTTACAGATGTTTCTGTGGGGGTTGATAGAGGCACTCCCAGAGCCACGGGACTATCTTCAGGTGTTTGATTGTGAAGTCACTGCATCAGGCTTACAGAGAGTAATACATCGTCAGGAGCAGCCTGAGTACCGTGCTGAATATGTGCTTACTGATAAGATTACACCTGTTGAGGATAAGATTTACGTGATTGATGATGGTGAACACTGTACAATGCTGTTCGCTTCTGAATACTGATAAAAAGGTCCAAGCCACATAACGTGACTTGGACCATTTTTGCTCTCCTGCCGCCCGGCGAACTGTCGCTAAGCGATAAGCGACTCCGCTGAGGCGTGCGATACGGCACCTGTCTAAAATAATTACACGTATTTTTTTAATACTTCTCTCTGCTTTCAGAAAAATATGGGAAAACGGGAAATTTATTCTCTTCGATAAATTGGCGACCTTCAGGACAGTCCCTTACAAACATAATCAGTGTATCAAACAGAGGATTGATATCCTCAACATGCTTGTCTATTCTTCCTTTTTCGTTTAGATAAATCATTCTGTTGTACTGAGGAATAACGGCGAGAATTACGTCCGGATTTTTTTGCTTGATTTCTTTGCATAATTCACGGATAATATTAATTCTGCCCCACGATACAGACTTGTTTTTAGAGGCACTTTTTTCTTTTGCTAAAATATCAACAGCTTCAACAGGAGGGATATTTACAACGCAGGTAATAACAGAATCACAATACACTGAAAAAGAATACTGTTCAGATATAGTTTTTTCAATATAATATGAGTGAGAAAAGTAAAGTTCCATAATTCGGCTTGCAACAGCAGTGGTAAGCTTTTCACCTTGGTGAAATCTGTCTTTGGATTTAAGCTCAGTAATGAGGATTTTTCTCATATGCTCATAACCCGGAAATGCCACTTTTTTGTAAAGAAGAGATTTTGAAGCATAGTACCTGATATCCTCATAAATCGTTTCAAACGAATAGTCAGACAGCTTTTCATCCCTGTGAGCATAAAAGTAATCAGCAATTACTTTCACAAGAATTTCTTTATTATACTTCGGCTTTCTTGCCATCATCTCTTCTCCTTTCCAACGAATTGAAATAAGACAGAATTTTTCTTTTGGCTTTATTATCAGCACAGAGAATTACAATAGTGTCTGTGTCAAATGAAATGAAAATAATATCGTTTTTAAACTTTTCTTTCAGTTTACGTGAAAAATGATAAAAATGTGAGTTTCTGTCATCTGCTTTGTTTTCGCTCTTCATTTGGACGAACAGCCATAAAGCATTGGGTAATGCTGATATTTTGCTGCTGTCGGCAAGCAGCTTCAGGGACATTTTGTCATAGTCACCTGTCAATCTGTAAAGTTCTGCCTGAATAAATCTTTTGTTATTGGCAATTTTAAGTTTACTTCTCATTTGTCTGACATACATTCTTTCTGACGGTGCTTCTTTGCCGACTTTACAGTAGTGCTTTTCAAACCTTTTATATAATTCAGGAAAGGTTTTAGGAACATCTTTTTCATCCCTGATAAGTTCGGCAATGAGTTGTGCGGTGTCTGAGAAGATTTCTTCCCAATCGTATTTTGGATTGCTCATAATTCCTCCATTTAATCTGTTTTTTTAGTATCAAATTATTGTGCAAGTATACAAATATTTACATCACCAGCTTTGTGACTGGCTTTTAGACGTTTTTTCAATAATTATCAGAGAGCCGTTGTCCGCTTGATGTGTAGTCGGCGAGAACTCTGTGCAGAAAAATTAATTGAGTAAAAATAACGTGATTTCACGAATTTAGTATATCATATATATGCTCTTATGTCAATAATATTTTCAGTATTGACTAATAAAAGAAAACATTGTAAAATGTAATTGTCAAAGGGAAATACCCCGGAGACACATAAGCATGACAGCGATTAACTGAACGTGCGATAACTTTAAAACTGAATACTAAAATGAATGTGCGGAAGGCTTTTAGTTGTCATAATCATTTATTTTATAACCTCATATATGAGGTAGAAAGGAGTAGTATTATGACTACTTTAAACGAATTTTTAAACTCAATCAGTGCAGAGGCTTACACTCCAGCACAGAGCCGTGAAGGCTGCATTATCGTTATTAATGTTCCCAACAGCAAAAGATTCAGACTTTCAAAAGAATTTGCAAAGGCACTGGGCGACCCCACAGCAATTGACATGTATTTTACTAAAGATAAGCTGATAATTGTTGCTGATGATTCTGATTCCGGAAAGGGCTTCAAATTCAGTTCCGGCGGCATCATTTATAACAGTGAGCTTGCTAAAAAAATCATGGATCTCTCCGGAGCTGAGTTCCCGGAAGGCAAGTCCGTGAGGGTTGGTTCGTATGAAATGAATCAACTTGAAGACGGAACAGCATACGCAGAAGTCAGATTCGATTAAGAGGGGTACATACTATGAAGATTAACATTTTAAACGAGGTAACAACGATTGAAAACGGTACATGCCAGGCGATTATTACCGAGGTCTTTGAGTACAAGACGGACAACATCTGTATGAAGCTTGCCTTATTAGATGACCCTGACAACAGAGTGCTTATAAAATTTTACTCTGCCGAAGAGTTAGGAACACGTCCATGGAACAGCGTTTTCAAAGCTCTTGATACTGAGTATACGGACGATCTCATTGGAAAAACTGTTGAAATTGAAGTAGTCAACAATAAATCCAAAATCACAGGCAAGGAATTTTGCAACATCAAGAAGGTTAAATTGGTATAACATGTACGCAGGGCGGGCTGAATGGGTCAGCTCGCCCGTATTTTTATTATGGAGGTTATACTATGATAGATTATGAAGCAGTACCTGTTGATTTTACGCTCGACAGGTTTGAAAAGGTTCAGATTTCAATTGAAAAATTCATTCAGCTGAGAGCTAATTCGCTGTGCTTTATTGTTGGTAAGGGCAAGAATGCCGTTCAATTTGAAATAGTCCACACCAATGCAGGTTTTGTTGATATATATACCGGAATAAACGGTGCTTACGCTGAATGGCTCGCTGACCATTTTGATATTGAAGGTGTTGTTGCAGACGAAAAGAACAATCACTTCTTCGTTATAAAACATAACGGAAATATTCTCAGATTACCTTTTGAGGGTATACTGCCCGACAAGATTTGTTCCACATTTTTCAGTAAGGGCATTGCGATAAGCAAAGTAAATGATGCTCACGAAGCAGTCAGTATGTACCTGCAGAGTGTTATTAACCAGTTAAAGGTAACAGATGCAAGACAGACACTGGGCTGGACTGTTGAAAATGATGTTCTTCAATGGAACGGAGCTGACTCGGAACCGCCGTATTTACAGTATCATCTTGAAATGTCAGAGAAAGAGTACCTTTCGGAGTTTAACAGGCTGACAGAACCATCACCGCAGTTACAGTTTGTAATTTGCAGTGCAGCTGCATCAACGCTTCTGGCATATCTGAAGATAAAGGAGAAACTGCCTGTTACAAGTTTCGGAGTTTCTCTTGTCGGAACGTCATCCACAGGTAAGACAACGGCACTGCAGCTTGCTGCATCGATTTACACTTCACCGGAGGATGAAACAGTATTTTCCGCTTTCTATGGCACTTACAATGCTTTGATGAAAATATTAGGCAGTCACCACGGTGTCCCTATATGCTACGATGAGTCCACCATAAAGAACGATATGAGTAAATCAAGCTTTGTCTACGCCTTCACACAGGGGAAATCAAAGCTGAGACTGAATAGTAACGCAGAACTGCAATCCAGATTCAGCTGGAATTGTACATCGTTGTTTAGCTCAGAGGAGTACCTTGTTGATGCGTCCAAAGATAATCTTGGGATTGTTGCCCGTGTAATTACACTGGACCATCTGACCTATACTACAGACAGCTCCCACTCGGAGCAAATCAAGACCTTTGCAGGTAAAAACTACGGCTTAATCGGAAAGCTGCTTTCAGATTATTTGCTTTTGGCTGACAGTGCTGAAATACTTGAAGAATATGAGGCGGCAAGAGCTGACCTTTTAAATAGAATTACAGAAAAATGCAGTCTGACGGAAAGACTGATCATGAATTATGCATTGGTAATAACCACATCTCAGATTCTTAACAGACTGGGTGTGTTAACCAATACAGACGTAATAAAACAAATGTGCTTAATACTTCACGAAGAAGTATCGGCAGCTGCAAATCCCGGCA
>JBJEQU010000026.1:0-28599 GCA_051881935.1 Porcipelethomonas sp.
TCAGGGAAAATAAGCTGTTCCTTGATACCTGTTGAGTAATTTCCTCTTCCGTCGAAAGAGTTGGGATTGATTCCTCTGAAGTCTCTTACTCTTGGGAATGCCACGTTGAAGAGCTTGTCAACAAATTCATACATGTTTTCTCTTCTGAGTGTAACCTTAACGCCGATAGGCATACCTTCACGAAGCTTAAAGTTAGCAACTGATTTCTTCGCTCTGCATATTACAGGCTTCTGACCTGTGATCTGTGTAAGATCACTTACGATAGCGTCGATAACCTTTGAGTTGGAAATTGCCTCGCCGGCACCTACGTTAACAACAACCTTGTCGAGCTTCGGAATTTCCATAACGCTCTTGTAGTTGAACTTCTTCATCATTGCAGGAGCTACGGTATTAACATAATAATCTTTTAATCTTGCCATGTCGTTTCTCCTTTATTTGAATGATTTGCCGCATTTCTTGCAAACACGGAGCTTGATCTTCTTGTCGCCGTCAGCTTCGATCTTGTGACCTACTCTTGTAGGCTTGCCGCATTCAGGGCAAACGAGCTGAACCTTTGAAGCGTAAACAGGAGATTCAGCCCTTACGATTCCGCCGGACTGTCCTACTCTTGTAGGCTTCATATGCTTTGTTATCATGTTGATTCCCTCAACGATAACCTTGCCTTCTTTCGGGCTTACCTCGAGAACCTTGCCTGTCTTTCTCTTGCCGCCCTCTTCGTATTTGTCCTTGTAGTCACCTGTCAGTAAAACGACTGTGTCACCTGTTTTAACATGTACTTTACTCATCATGACACCTCCATTATAATACTTCCGGAGCAAGGCTTAAGATCTTCATATATTCCTTGTCACGAAGCTCTCTTGCTACAGGTCCAAAAATACGGGTACCTTTCGGGTTTTTATCATCCTTGATTATAACAGCTGCATTTTCGTCAAAACGAATGTATGTGCCGTCTTCTCTTCTAAGGCCCTTTGCTGAACGCACGATAACTGCCTTTACAACATCGCCCTTCTTAACAACGCCGCCGGGTGTTGCCTTCTTAACAGATGCCACAACAACATCGCCGATATTAGCATATCTTCTGCGTGTGCCGCCCAGAACTCTGATACACATAAGCTCTTTGGCTCCGGTGTTGTCAGCGACCTTCATATAAGATTGCATTTGTATCACAGCGAGTTCCTCCTTTCAGAAACGTTTCGCTTTAAATCGTTTCCTCGTCTATTAATATTACTTAGCTTTTTCAATGATGTTAACTACACGCCATCTCTTATCCTTTGATAACGGACGTGTTTCCATAACTTCAACACGATCGCCGATGCGGCATTCGTTGTTTTCATCATGCGCCTTGAGCTTTACTGTACGCTTGATGATCTTTTTATAAAGCGGGTGTTTAACATTGTCAGCGATAGCAACAACGATAGTTTTGTCCATCTTGTCGCTTACAACTTTACCAACCCTTGTTTTTCTAAGGTTTCTCTCAGACATAGCTAAATCCTCCCTTTCTTACTGTTTAACGCCTGACTTGATTTCGTTATCACGGAGAACTGTCTTGATTCTTGCGATATCCTTCTTAACAGCCTTTAAACGGGCTGTATTGTCAAGCTGGTTTACAGCAAGCTGAAAGCGGAGCGCAAAAAGCTCTTCCTTTAAGCCGGCCAGCTTTTCGTTCATTTCTTCAACTGACATATCTCTGATCTCAGATGCCTTCATTACTGCTCCCCTCCTTGCTCTTCCTTCGCTACAAACTTACATTTGATCGGGAGCTTGTGCATTGCCAGACGCATAGCCTCTCTTGCTGTTTCCTCAGGAACTCCAGCAATCTCGAACATTACTCTGCCCGGCTTTACTACTGCTACCCAGTATTCAGGAGCACCTTTACCTGAACCCATACGTGTACCTGCCGGCTTGTGTGTAACCGGTTTGTCTGGGAATATCTTGATCCAAACCTGTCCGCCACGCTTGATGTAACGTGTCATTGCGATACGGGCAGCTTCGATCTGGTTCGAAGTGATCCATGATGGTTCCAAAGCCTGAAGACCAAAATCTCCGTAGCTTACCTTATTGCCTCTTGTGGCTTTACCTGTCATACGTCCTCTGTGAACGCGGCGGTATTTAACTCTCTTTGGAAGTAGCATTACTGGTTACCTCCTTCACTTTTTGCTTCTCTGACTTTATTGTCACGTCTCTGGTTATTTCTTCTTCTGTTGTCTCTTCCGGACTTGTTTCTTGCTTCCTCTGCCTTAGCAGCGTCGCCCTTTAAAACCTCGCCCTTGTAGATCCATACCTTGATTCCGAGACGGCCGTATGTTGTAGCAGCCTCAGCTGTTGCGTAGTCGATATCAGCTCTGATTGTCTGAAGCGGAATAGTACCTTCATGGTATGTTTCGCTTCTTGCGATTTCAGCACCGCCGAGACGGCCTGATACTGTAACCTTGATACCCTTTGCGCCAAGACGCATTGCTCTTCCGATAGCCTGCTTCATTGTACGTCTGAATGAAACTCTGTTTTCCAGATCAAGTGCGATCTTTTCTGCAACGAGCTTTGAATTGATGTCAGGATTTTTTACTTCAACGATGTTGACAGCAACCTGCTTGCCCATCATCTTTTCAAGCTTCTGACGGAGCTTTTCGATCTCTGTACCGCCGCGGCCGATTACGATACCGGGCTTTGCACAGTGAATGTGGATTCTGACTTTATCTTCAGCGAATCTTTCAATTTCGATTCTCGGAACACCTGCTGCATACAAGTTCTTCTTAATGTAGTTACGAACATTGTAATCTTCAACAAGAGTGTCGCCAAAAGTTGACTTATTCGCAAACCAGCGAGAATCCCAATCTTTAATAACGCCGACACGAAGACCGTGCGGATTAACTTTCTGGCCCATTGTTAAACCTCCTTGGGATTATTCTTTTTCTTTAAGAACGATTGTAACGTGTGATGTTCTCTTTAAAATTCTGTATGCTCTGCCCTGTGCTCTTGGCATGATTCTCTTCATTATAGGACCCGGGCAAACAAAACATTCAGCAACGTAAAGGTCATCCCTGTTCATGTTGTGATTGTTTTCAGCGTTTGCGATAGCGGACTTCAAAAGCTTTTCAAGTATTTCACATGCAGCCTTTGGTGTATAATTGAGAGTAGCAAGTGCAACATCAACAGGCTTGTTTCTGATAAGATCAAGAACAACCTGTACCTTTCTTGGTGCAATACGAGCGTTTCTCAGATATGCTCTAGCTTCCATCTGAATTCCTCCTTCCGCTATTTCTTGCCGTTGTTTGTAGTTTTAGAACCGGCATGTCCCTTATATGTTCTTGTAGGAGCAAACTCACCAAGCTTGTGTCCTACCATATCCTCTGTAACATATACCGGAACGTGCTTGCGTCCGTCATGAACTGCAAATGTGTGACCAACGAATTCAGGGAAAATTGTTGAAGATCTGCTCCATGTCTTGAGAACCTTCTTCTCGCCTGCTTCATTCATTGCCGCAACTCTTTTATAAAGAGCCTCCTGAACGTAAGGGCCCTTTTTAATGCTTCTGCTCATTAATCAGTTCCTCCTTTCAGCTTATTTGCCGTTTCTGCGTCTTACGATAAACTTGTCAGAACGGTTATGCTTATTACGGGTTTTGTAGCCAAGTGCAGGCTTGCCCCAAGGAGTAACAGGTCCCGGACGTCCGATAGGTGACTTACCTTCACCACCGCCGTGAGGGTGATCGCACGGGTTCATTACAGAACCTCTGACTGTAGGTCTGATACCTAAGTGACGAGTTCTTCCGGCCTTACCTAAGTTAACGTTTTCGTGGTCAATGTTGCTTACCTGACCGATTGTAGCCTTACAGTTGATTGGTACATTTCTCAGCTCGCCTGAGGGAAGTCTTACAAGTGCATACTTGCCTTCCTTAGCCATAAGCTGTGCCATATTTCCTGCGGAACGAACCATCTGTGCGCCCTTGCCCGGATAGAGCTCAATAGCGTGGATAAATGTACCAACAGGGATGTTTGCCATCTCAAGTGCATTGCCAGCCTTGATGTCTGCGTCAGGACCTGAGCAGATAGTATCTCCGACCTTAAGGCCGTTCGGTGCAAGAATATATCTCTTTTCGCCGTCCTCATACTGAACGAGGGCGATAAATGCTGAACGGTTAGGATCATATTCCAGTGTCATAACAGTAGCATTCATGTTATCCTTGTCACGCTTGAAATCGATTATACGATATTTTCTTCTTGAACCGCCGCCTCTGTGGCGAACAGTAATTCTTCCGTAGCTGTTTCTGCCCGACTTCTTCTTGAGAGGCTCAAGCAGACTCTTCTCCGGAGCAACCTTCGACAGTTCCGAGTAGTCAGTACATGTCATCTGACGACGTGAAGGAGATGTCGGTTTATAGGTCTTTATTGCCATTGTTTTCACTCCTTAAATGCGTTGTTTGCGGGAGCATCACTCCCATACTCATGCGGCGTTTATAAATTAATACAAGCCGTCAAAGAACTCGATTGATGACTTGATCTTCTTGTCATCCGGTTCTGTATTTATAGTAACGATAGCCTTTTTCCAGTCAGCCTTCTTGCCAACGAATCTGCCTACACGCTTTGTGCGTCCTGTGCAGTTCATTGTGTTTACCTTAGTAACTTCAACGCTGAAGAGCTGCTCCACTGCCTTTGCTATCTCAACCTTGTTGGCATCCTTAGCAACCTTAAAAGTATACTTTCCTGAAGGGAGCAGGTCAATGCTTCTTTCAGTGATGACCGGCTTGAGGATGATATCCTGTGGTGCTTTCATTATGCGTACACCTCCTCGATCTTTCCGACAGCGTTCTTAACAACGATGAACTTATCGTGATTGAGAATGTCATATACATTAAGCGTATTGACAGCTGCTGTCTTGACGCCCGGAATGTTGGCTGCGCTCTTTACGACCTTCTGGTCTGCCTCAGCTGTAACGATAAGTGCCTTGCCGTCAACATTGAGAGCCTTGAGCATATTAACGATAGTCTTTGTCTTGAAGCCTTCGAGATCAAGAGCGTCAATAACTATCAGATTTGCATTCTGAGCCTTTGAAGATAATGCAGACTTCATTGCAAGTCTTCTTACCTTTTTATTAAGTGTATAGCTGTAATCTCTTGGCTTAGGACCCAAAGCAACACCGCCGTGTGTCCACTGAGGAGCACGGATAGAGCCCTGTCTTGCATGGCCTGTTCCCTTCTGTCTCCATGGCTTTCTGCCGCCGCCGCGAACTTCTGTACGTGTCAGTGTGGACTGTGTGCCCTGGCGCTGATTTGCAAGATAATTCACAACCATTGCGTGCATTACAGCTTCATTTGGTTCGATACCGAATACAGCGTCGGAAATTTCTGTTTCTGAAACCTGATTTCCTGCCATATCATAAACTGAAACCTTTGACATATATGCTTCCTCCTTCCTTAAGCCTTAACACTGTCTACGATGGACACGATTCCGCCCTTAGGACCCGGAATAGCACCCTTAAGTGCGATAAGATTATTTTCAGCATCAATTTTAACAACTTCAAGATTCTGTACAGTAACCTTTTCGTTACCCATCTGACCTGGCATTCCCTTACCCTTGAAAATTCTTGAAGGTGAGGAGCATGCGCCCATTGAACCAGCATGTCTGTGTACAGGACCCGAACCGTGTGTTTCCTTGAGTCTTGAATTGTTGTGGCGCTTGATAGTACCCTGGAAGCCCTTACCTTTGCTTGTGCCGCTGACATCGACCATGTCGCCCACTTCAAATGTATCAGCCTTCAGAATGTCGCCCACGTTAACTGCTGCGCAGTCTTCAAGTCTGAATTCCTTGAGTTCCTTCTTGCAGGCAACGTCTGCCTTGTCGAAGTGACCCTTCATCGGCTTGTTCACTCTTGAAACCTTAGCTTCGCCGTAGCCCAGCTGTACAGCTTCATAACCGTCATTTTCAACAGTTTTCTTCTGAACAACAACACATGGACCGGCTTCAACTACTGTTACAGGAACAACTTTTCCTGATTCATCGAAGATCTGTGTCATACCGATCTTCTTGCCGATAATACCTTTTTTCATGTATATTTCCTCCTGTTAGGTTATTGGTTGGCCCCAAGCCAACATGACCGGCGGAAATTTTTCCGTCATTATTCCGCAGCGGATTTTCTGCGAAACGGGTTGAAGCAAAGCTTACTTTACTTCCATTACGATGTCCACGCCTGCCGGAACTTCCAGCTTCTGAAGAGCATCCGTTGTCTTAGCAGTTGGTCTGATTACATCGATGAGTCTCTTGTGAGTTCTCATTTCAAACTGCTCACGGCTGTCCTTGTACTTGTGAACGGCTCTGAGGATTGTGATAACCTCCTTGTTTGTAGGGAGCGGGATAGGTCCTGAAACTCTTGCACCGCTTCTCTTTGCTGCTTCTACGATTTTTGCAGCTGCTGCGTCCACTGTTGCGTGTTCATAGCCCTTGATCTTGATTCTGATCTTTTCGTTGACTGCCACCTTTTTCGCCTCCTTAAAGCTTTGATTTCTGGGAGCCGGATTTGAAATATTACACGTTCCCGTGTGTTTCCCGAAAAAGCAAATAAAAAATCCCGAATTTCCTGTCCGAAATTCGGGTCACTGTCATCGGGACACAATTTCTGCATACTTATAGCATATAGCCATCAGAATGTCACAAACTGTGCTCAAATATTTCAGTCGCCCGGTTTTAAAATCGGACATACTCCACGGAAATTACCCGGCATACCGCCGGCAACCTTCCGCTTCATCGCATATCTGTTGCAATCACGCAAATAAATTATATCACATCTGACATTATTTTTCAATATCCGGGCGAAAATATATTTGTAACTTTTTTGTGAATATAATTATTTATTTAATTTTAATGCGTATCATATAAAATCCTCAGGATTGAGGAATCCGCCGCAGTATCTTACTTCAAAATGACAGTGATTGCCGGTGGAATCTCCCGTTGTACCAACAGCTGCAATAAGCTGTCCCTGGGACACCGTCTGACCGGCAGATACGAAAACCTGACTTGCATGGCCGTATAGAGTAACATATCCGTTACCGTGATCTATGACAACATAGTTGCCATAGCCGCCGGTGTTCCAGCCTGCTTCAAGGACAGTTCCGCCGTCGGAGGCATAAATGTCCGTTCCTGCCGGTGCTGCAATATCAAGCCCCTTGTGATTTCTGTCACTCATAAACGGGTCGCTGATATAACCGCCGTTGACCGGCCATATAAAGCTTCCGGATATGACCGGCTGGGTGTCCGGAATGCTTTCTGAATGAAGCTCTTCCTGCTGAGACGGTGCGGATTCCTCCTGGGGAACATCCGTCTCACCGGGCAGAAATTCAACTGTTTCAGAGGAGGTAAGCTTTCTGGAGATCTCTTCACCGTCGATATACGTGACCTCATATGTGCTGAGCTTTCTTCCCTTAACCCCTCCGGGGGCAAGCTCATAATCAATATCATAGGTACATGGATCAATATCGACTATTTCCTCTTCCTGTTCCTGGCGGACATACTTTACCGGAAGAACAGAAACTGTCTCCCTGATCTTAACCTGTTCGCCGTTTTCGATCTGGCTGATTTCCGGATTAAGCTCCTTTACCTCATCAACGCTCATGCCGAAATCCTCTGCGATTTTTTCCGGAGTATCCTCATTTTCAGCGGTATATTCAGAAACCACCTTCTTTTCCCCGGTCAGAAAATCCGTCATCTTTGTTTCATCAACGAGGGCTTCTGTACGGTAAAGTCCCTGTTTGATATCCGGTTCCACTGCAAAATCCGCCTCCAGAATATCCTCTTCCTCAAGATATTCCTCAAGAACCTGTGAAAGCTCCTGCTCGACAGTATCCCCGTCTGCAACAGCCCCGACAAACTCGTCACCGATATATATTCCGCAGGCTTCAACAAGCTCTGCACCGGAATTTGCGCTGTCCATAATTGCTATCTCCGAAACCGGCATTGCCGCTTCGGTATGCTCATTGCTGAGAAGGGAAACGCTGTTTTCAGACAGAACCGCCACCGCTTCGGGATTTTTGCTGTACTTCTCCGGCTCGCCGTACTGAAGCTCTGCCGCCCAGCATGCTGATCCGGCAAGGAAAATCGCCGTCAGCACCGGAGCTGTGCAGTTCATTACCATTGTATATAATCTTTTTCTCCCATACATCTGTTTTCGTTTCATTGTTAAAAACTCCTTTCAGTCATAATACTGTTTCCGGAATATCCCGGGAAAGTATATTTCTGTTTTGCAATTACGGTGCCTGACCGGAATATATTACAAATCAGTTACACTGTAAAGCTATTATAACAAGTTCACAATAAAACGCAAGTCGATTTGTATGTATTTACCAAATTACGACAAATCTTTGGAGAACTGCACAAATTTTAATATCAGATTTTATTTCATATGCCAGGAATAATCCAGCATTTCGACAGTATAGTTTTCCAGCACTTTCAGCAGCGGAAGCACTGATTTTCTTGCCCCTTCCAGATCATGTTCCTTATAGTTTCCGCATTCTTCCTCGGAACAGCCGGGTATTCTGTCGTCGAACTCAGATATGAACTTATAGGCGTCACGCACAAGCTTTATCGCTGCCTCATGGCTCATGCCTCTTGTAAGGAGGTAAAAACCGGTGCGGCAGCCCATAGGTCCGACGTAGATAACCCCCTTTCCAAATTCTGAATTTCTTGCATAGGTGGCGAAAAGATGCTCTATTGTGTGCATTGCCGGAGTTTCAAGATAAACTCCGCCGTTAGGCTTTACCATTCTGACATCATAGGTTATAATATCTCCGTCAACTCTGGATATGTACATACCAACATTGATTTTTCTGTGATCCACCTGAAAACTTGCTATTCTTTCCATCTTTAAAACTCTCCTTTATTGTTTAATTTTAAAAGTGCTTTTATATCATCCCTTACGGGTGATCTTACTGTTATTTCTTCTCCTGTGACCGGTTCCTTAAAGCTAAGCTGTCCGCAGTGAAGTGCCTGACAGGCTATATGCTCCCTGCTGCCGCCGTAAAGGTCGTCTCCGGCAAGTGGATGACCGATATGTGCAAAGTGTACCCTTATCTGGTGAGTGCGTCCCGTTTCGAGATGTATTTCAAGGAGGGAGTATCTGTCGCCGGAAACGACTGCCCTGTAATGGGTGACCGCAAGCTGTCCGTCCTCACGTACAACTCTTTTGATTATAGACTCCTTTTCCCTTGCGATAGGGGCGTCAATAGTCCCCTCGCCGTCTATATATCCCGACACTGCCGCATAGTAAATTTTCTCTGCATTTTCCTGAAGCGCCGCAGCGGAAACTGCGTTTTTAGCCGTCAGACAAAGCCCGGAGGTATCCTTGTCCAGCCGGTTTACCGGACGGAAGGTCAGCCCCGGAAACCTGTAAGCAAAGTAATTTCCGAGGGTATCTCCCTGATGCTTTATGGACGGATGGACAGGCATTCCTGCCGGTTTGTCAAATACTATTATATTTTCATTTTCAAATGCGGCTGTGACATAAAGCTCCCTGTTCGGCTCAAGGGTTTTACTGTCCTCAAAGCTCAGAACTATCACATCTCCGCAGCATACCCTGTCAACAGTACGGATAAGTTCACCGTTTCTGGTCATGCCGTTTTCGGTGCGTTTAAGACGTGAAAGCATCCTTTTGGATATGCCGCAGTCTTTTATGAGAAAATCGTCCAGTCTTGCATTACGTCCGGCTTCAAAGCTTATTTTTCCCACTGTACACCCCCTATCCTGTCACGGGCAAAAACTGCCACAGCCATAACTGCCCTGGGCAGCACAAATGGTATTGTCACCACCGGCAGCATTGCCGGAATGTACGTCAGAACAAGCTTCAAGCATTCAAGCTTTGAGCCGTATATGATCTTCCGTGACATGTGCAAAATACCAAAAATATTTCTGTCAGGATTTCTCAGGAATATAAAAGGTGCAAGTGCCATTGAGGTCATGCATTTCAGATAGAGTCCCAGCAGAAAAAGTCCTGCCATAAAAAGCTGAAGCACCGCAAACAGCATTACCCCCTGCTCCGTATGACCGGGTATCATCCTGAATACATAAACCGCTGCTCCCCAGCATATCCCTGACGGCAGAAGGGAAAGCATGCCCATAAGCCACATAACTGCATAGAGACATGCCGCTCTCAGATTAAGACGAAAGCCGGTATAAAGCTTTAATATGCTGCGGTTATCCTCTCCGCATGCCGTCTGGTAAAACCACCACAGTCCCCCTGTCAGCAGCGGCGTCATAACAGCGAAACCTGTAACCCACAGCAAAAGCTTTGCTGCACCCTCCCACAGTGAACAGGTCATAAAAAGTCCGGATGCTCCGCCGCTGTTAAACAGTATAAATCCTGCGCTGAAAACATCTGCGATTTTTACGATCATATATACAGTAATGCACACCATTACGACAAAGATCCCCTCGCCGTAACAGCCCTTTAAAATTGATGCTGCTTTCCTTCTGCATTCCGCCGTACTCATTATAATATACAACTCCCGAAAACGGAAACGACCCTGCCTTATTTGCGGTATCGTCCGAAATATGTAATGCCTATTCCCTGTAGTACGGTATTTTGCCGAGTATTTCAAATGCCTGGGACTGCTGCCACATCTGTGCTGTTACAATGATCTCAAAGCCTTCCCCCGGCGCACTTGTAAGCTCCTTGGGGTCAACTTTCGGAAGCCCGAAGGCTGACATGATATTTGTAACTATCCCCGAATGGGTGATAAGAGCGCAGTGGGTAAGTTCCTCCTGCATCATATCCATTATGATCTCATGCATTCCCTTATAAAGACGCAGCAGAAGCTCTTCTGTACTTTCTCCCCCGGGCGCTCTTTTATCGGGGGTGCCCCCCTTGAGCCATTCCTGGTAGTCCTCACGGTCTATAAGCTCCGCCACACTCTTTCCGTCAAATTCACCGAAATCCAGCTCGGTCATATTCTCCACTGTCTGAAGCTCACGGTAGGGATAGATGATTTCAGCTGTTTCGATACATCTTTTCATAGGACTTGAGTACACTCTCTCCACTTTCGGATATTCATACTCGTCCATTTTGTCAACAAGCTGAGCCATTCCTTTCTGGGACAGTGAATAATCCGTCCTGCTGCCAAGATAGATCCCCTTGTCATTGGCAGCGGTAAGGCCATGTCTTATAACACTTAATCTGTAACCTTTCATTTTATTCTCCTTATATTCACGACAAATACTCAAAGTATACCGTCATGTATAGTTATTATGCACTAAAAAAGCAATGTAAATTCGCCATATACATATATTCTACAAATTTCAGCAGATAAAACCACAAAAAATTTTGCAGTTATCCCATTTACAATTTTATACATTCTGTTATATAATTTTAAGGTGACACTATTCGACCTTTTGCCGAAACATCTTAAAATAAAGAGGTGACAAAATGAATTCAGAATTTCCGAAGATCATAACTGAAGAGAGAAAAAAACGAAAGCTGAGCCAGAAGCAGGCGGCTGCCGATCTGGGTATATCTCAGGCGCTTCTCTCCCATTATGAAAAGGGCATAAGAGAATGCGGACTTGATTTTGTGGTTAAAATTGCTGATTATTATGATGTATCCTGCGACAGTCTGCTCGGTCATTCTGATGCCGGTGATACTCCTGCGCAAAAAGGAGAAACCACGGAGGATCTCCAGGCTGTATACGAAACCGCAGCTTCTATCCTCTCAGCCGGCAGAGAAGCCGGCGGCGAGGAGTTTGAAAAGGAGATCCTTTCATTTATAATGCTGAATTTCTATAAGCTGCTGCGCATGATAAAAACTGATGAAAATCCAGAGGATGGCGGGCTTTTCAGTATTCCCACAACTCCTGCCGAAAATCTCACAGACTCGGTCATAATGAATATATGCGCCTCCATAAAATTAAAAAGCAGCAAAGCAGCGGGAGAAATTTCAGAAAAAGTCACTCCTGACAGTTCCCTGAAAAAGCTTATCAGCTCCAGCGAAAGCAAGATCTCGGAATTTCACAGCTTTCCCTGAAAACCAGTCACCCGATGCATACATTAGCATTATAACACTTTTTCTGCCGAAATAAAAGGGGGTTTTTGATGAAATCCGAAAAAAGCTTTAAAAGCACTCTGCTTCTGGTCATCCTGTCTGTTGCTGTTGTTGCTGCAATTTTTATTTCTCTGCTGTGGCAAAGCAGAGAGGACTATTCGGACAGCTATTTTTACAGCATGGACACCTGTGTCGAGATAGTCGGAGACAACGAAATAAAGGATGATGTAAAGCAGATATTTGCCGATACGGAAAAAATATTTGATGTTTATGCAGATGACAGTGAGACTTCCAGACTTAATTCTGACCGTTCTATAACCGCTTCTCAAAAGCTCTGCGATGCAGTCAGCCGTATCACAGAGCTTAATGAAATGTACGGAAACAGTGCAGATATAACAGTCGGCGCTCTTACACGTCTGTGGGATATAACCGGTGATGACCCGAAAGTCCCGTCGGACGAGGAAATAAAAGCGGCTCTTGCAACCGTGGGATATGAAAACATAAGGACAGAGGGAAATAATATCACGCTGGAAAACGGAGCACTGCTCGACTTCGGATGCGCCGCAAAGGGGGCGGCTCTTGACTATGTTAAGGAAGCTCTTGACAGTATGAACGCCGGCAAGGCTGTGATATCTGCCGGAAGCTCTTCCATTCTCCTCTACGGTGATGATACCTTTACAACAAGCATACTTTCCCCCGACAGCGATGAGATCCTCGGAAAGCTTCATACATCTTCCGGGTTTGTCTCAACCTCCGGAGGATACCACCGCTATACGGTGATCGACGGAAAGGAATATATCCACATCCTTGATACAGAAACCGGCTGTCCCAGCGAAACAGACCTAACGTCTGTAACTGTGTTCTGCGAAAACGGCATTGACTCGGATTTCCTTTCCACAATGATTTTTGCCGGCGGCACGGAGAATATAGATAAATATCTTGCCAGTGAGGATTTTCTGATCGCAGCCGTTGACAGCGAAAAAAATGTGTATGTAAGTGAGGGACTCGATTTCGAGCTTGTAAACGAAGAATATAAGTATGCAGAGGAAGATCAGTAAAAAAGAAATAATCATAATTTCCCTTATCGCCGCAGCGGCAGTCATATCCCTTCTGCTGTACCGGTGCTTTCAAAAAGCAGGTACTGCGGCAGTAATAACAGTGGGTTCAGAAATTATTGAGCAGATAGACCTCTCTGCCGCTGAGGACAGCGTTTTTACCTCCGTCGGCGCAGAGGGATTTGAATTTGAAATAAAGGACAGCCGTATAAGAGTAAAAAGTGCCGGATGTCCGGATAAGATCTGTGTAAATACCGGATTTATCTCACATGCAGGGGAGACAATAGTCTGCATGCCCGGAAAGCTTATTATAAGTATAAAGGAATGATCCTATGAGCAAAGCATACAAGGCCGCAATATCCGGAATACTTCTTGCTCTTTCCGCAGGAATATCCGCAGCGGAATCACTTATCCCCCTTCCCCTTGGAGTCAAACCGGGGTTTTCAAATATTCCGGTAATGTTTGCAATGTCAGAGCTCAATTCTGGTATTGCCTTTTCCATATGCCTGCTCAAATCAGTATTTGTACTGTTTACAAGGGGTGGAACCGCCTTTGCACTCTCCCTGTCCGGGGGGATGCTTTCCTTTGCAGTCATGATTTCACTTTATAAGAAGACAAAGGCTTCGTTTCTGTTTATAAGCGTCTGCGGAAGCCTTGCCCATAACATAGGACAGACAGCGGCAGCATGTCTTATACTTGGAAGTGCTGCCATTGCCGCCTGTCTCCCCCTGCTCGTTATTTCAGGCTGTATTGCAGGAGCCGCAACGGGTCTTGCCGTCAGCCTTATTATACCAATACTGTGGAAACTCCGTAAAAACCGGTAGTTTCCTATTAAGGAGGAAAAAATGAGAAAACTAAGCGGAATACATTTAAAGCACAATAAAAACACCGCCGGATGCAAAACGGAAAATCTTCCCGTTCCCGGAGAAGTTGTCATACCCATGAACATGAACATGGGCGCCCACAGTGAACCTATAGTGAAAGCCGGAGATCATGTAAATGTAGGTGACAAGATCGGCGACACCCAGGCGTTTATGTCTGCACCGGTCCACTCCAGCGTTTCCGGAACGGTAACAGCCATTACAGAAATCAAGGCAATGAACGGTGTCTGTAAAGCGGTGGCAATTGAAACTGACGGACAGCAGACAGTTTCGGAAAATGTAAAACCTCCGGTAATAAACAGCCGTGAGGATTTTATAAAGGCTATCCGTGAAAGCGGTCTTACCGGACTTGGCGGTGCCGGTTTCCCGACTCATATAAAGCATAATCCGGGAACTGATATTGATACTCTCATTATCAACGCCGCAGAGTGCGAGCCTTACATAACCTCCGACCACCGTCAGATGCTTGAGGATCCCGATGCGGTCATCGGCGGAATCAAGCTTGTTATGAAGTATCTGAATATTCCTGAGGCTGTCATAGGTATTGAAAGCAACAAGGCAGACGCTGCCGCACTGCTCAGGGAAAAAGCAGCCCCGGATAAAAATATTTCCGTAAAGGTTCTTCCGGCTGTCTATCCCCAGGGTGCCGAAAAGATACTCATATATAATATCACCGGACGTATGGTAATGGAAAGGCAGCTTCCCTCCGACCAGAGTGTTATAGTGCTCAACGTTTCCACCGTAGCCTACATTTACACATACTGTAAAACAGGAATGCCTCTTACAGAAAGGCGTATTACCGTTGACGGGGATATTATTAAAAAGCCATGCAATCTGATGGTCAGGATAGGAACTCATGTTTCTGATATACTTGAATATGCAGGCTGCGAAACACAAAAGCTGAAAAAGCTCATCCTCGGTGGTCCTATGATGGGAATGTGTGCCTATGATACGGATATTGTTATCGGCAAGTCAAACAATGCAGTTCTTGCATTTGAAAAAATTGCTGAAAAAACCATGACCAGCTGTATCAGATGCGGACGCTGTATCAGTACATGTCCGCTCAACCTGATGCCTACGGAGATCGAAAAGGCGTATCAGCGAAAAGATATAGAAGCACTGAAAAAGCTCAGAGTTACTCTCTGCATGAACTGCGGATGCTGCACATACGCATGTCCTGCCGGAAGAAATCTTGCAGAAGTAAATCAGCTTGCAAAGGCTCTTATACCAAGAAAATAAGAAAGGCGGGAAAATTTTGAATTTATTAACAGTTTCACCTTCACCTCATGTCAGAGGAAGTATGACCACCCAGCGTGTAATGCTCTGTGTTGTGATCTCTCTGATCCCGGCAGTAATAGCGTCGGGTATCATTTTCGGACTGAAAGCACTTATGCTCATATCCGTATGCGTCATTTCATGTATATTCTTCGAGGGAATATGCCGGAAAATAATGAAAAAGGAACAGACTATCGGGGATATGAGCACAGTTGTGACCGGCGTTCTTCTGGCTCTCAATCTCCCTGTTACGCTTCCATGGTGGATGGCGGTAATAGGAAGCTTTGTTGCCATTGTAGTGGTAAAGCAGCTTTTCGGAGGACTGGGACAGAATTTTGCCAATCCTGCAATCGTCGCAAGAATCGTACTTATGGTTTCATTCGGCTCGGAAATGACAAAATGGGCTGTTCCCCAGTACTGGAAAGAAAGCGGCAATGAGATCATAACTGCCGCAACTCCGCTGGTTACAGAAAATCTTGCGGAAAAGGCATCCTTTTCTGACCTGTTTTTCGGCTTCACTGGCGGCTGTCTCGGCGAGACATGCGCCCTTGCCCTCCTGATCGGCGGAATATATCTTATTGTAAGAAGGATAATTTCCCCTGTGACCCCTGCTGCATTTATCGGAACAGTAGGAATACTCGCTTTTATATACGGTCTTGCAGACGGCGGTCTTAGTTCAGGTCTTGAGCATGCTCTCTATCAGATACTCTCCGGCGGTCTTATTCTCGGTGCATTTTTCATGGCTACCGACTATGTGACCACTCCTGTCACACAAAAGGGAAAGCTCATATTCGGCATAGGCTGCGGAATCATTACATTTCTTATAAGGCAGTTCGGAAGCTATCCGGAGGGAGTTTCATTCTCAATTCTCCTTATGAATATCGTGACTCCTTATATCGACAGATTTACCATGCTCAGACCTGTAGGCTTTGTAAAGGAGGATAAGAAAAAATGAAAGAAAAAATAATGCCTCCTCTGGTGCTTGCCATTATTTCCGCAATAGTATGCGGACTGCTGGTATTTGCAAACGCAGTTACAAAGGATAAAATTATTCAGGCACAGGAAGAAAAAGCCTCCCAGACCCTTTCGGAGACCTTCGGCGATGCTGAATATACTCAGCTTGATATAAGCATGGATAATGTCGACGCTATCTATGAAGGCGGCGGCAAGACAATTTTTGAAATAACTGCCGACGGATACGCAAAGGACGGTATTCATATTCTGGTAGGATTTGAAAATGACGCTGTCTGCGGAATAGGATTTCTCAGCTTAGGGGAAACTCCCGGACTGGGTACAAAGGTACAGGAGGAAAAAAGCTTTACAGAGCAGTTTATAGGCGTGTCGGAAAGCGGTTTTGACTTTGAACCCCTGACCGGTGCTACATATTCATCAAACGGCATGAAGACTGCCATTGAAACCGCAGTAAACGCATATAACACTTACATAAAGGGAGGGGATGCAAATGAGTAACCTCAAAGAATTTACAAAAGGTATTATAAAGGAAAATCCGAACCTTGTGGGACTGCTGGGCATGTGTCCGACCCTTGCGGTAACTACTCAGGCTGTAAACGGTATAGGTATGGGTCTTGCCACAACATTCGTTCTGGTCGGCTCAAATATAGTAATTTCACTTCTCAAAAATGTCATTCCGAAATCGGTAAAGCTGCCCTGCTACATAGTTATCATTGCCGGCTTTGTAACCCTTATAAGCTTTCTGCTCCACGGCTATGTACCGGAGCTTTATGACGCACTGGGAACATTTTTAAATCTCATTACAGTAAACTGTATAATTTTAGGAAGGGCAGAAATGTTCGCCTGCAAAAATAAAGTCATTCCCTCCGCTCTTGACGGCCTTGGAATGGGACTTGGATTTACACTTTCCCTCTTCCTTATGGGCTCTGTAAGAGAAATTTTAGGCTCTGCCTCATGGATGGGTATCTCCATTCCCGGCATGCAGCCTGTGTCCGTATTCGTTATGTCTGCCGGCGGATTCTTTGCCCTCGGATGTATTATAGCACTGGTAAACAAAATTTTCGGCAGAAAGCCCCCGAAAAAGATCGGCTGTGCAGGCTGTCCCAACGCTGAAAACTGTGCTGCTGCAAAAGGAGGAGAAGAATGAAAAGTATCCTCATAATCATGCTGTCAGCTGTATTTGTTGACAACTTTGTACTGTCAAAATTTATGGGTATCTGCCCGTTTTTAGGAGTATCAAAAAAGCTTTCATCAAGTCTTGGAATGGGGGCTGCTGTTATATTCGTAATGGTCTGTGCAACAGCGGTTACATATCCTGTTTATTCCCTGGTCCTTGAGCCGAACGACCTTGAATACCTCAACACTGTCGCATTTATTCTTATAATTGCCCTGTTTGTCCAGCTGGTGGAAATAATGCTCAAAAAAGTCATGCCGCCCCTTTATAAGGCGCTGGGAGTTTATCTGCCTCTTATTACAACAAACTGTGCAGTTTTAGGTGTTACACTCCTTAACATTGACAACGGATACACCTTTGTGGAGTCCCTTGCAAATGCATTTTTCGCAGGCGTCGGCTTTTCACTTGCCCTGATCCTGTTTTCAGGAGTACGCTCAAAGCTGGAAACAGCTGACATTCCGGCAGCATTCAAGGGTATTCCGTCTACCCTCATAGCCGCTTCTATTGTGTCGCTGAGCTTTATGGCTTTTTCAGGGCTTATAAAATGAAAGGAGAATACGATAAATGTTTGAAACATATTTACTTCCCATAATCATATTTATAGCACTCGGACTTGTTGCCGGTATTCTTCTTACAGCTGCATCAAAAATATTCTATGTAAAAACCGATGAGAGAATACAGCAGATCTCCGACGCACTCCCGCAGGCAAACTGCGGTTCCTGCGGCTATGCCGGCTGCTCCGACTATGCAAATGCCATTGTGGAAAAGGGCGTCCCCGCAAACCTCTGCCGTCCGGGAGGAACTGAAACAAGCGTTAAGATAAGCGCTATCCTCGGTACTAAGGCTGAGGAAGTCACCCCGGAGATTGCAGTGGTTCACTGCCGTGGAAACTGCGACGCAGTAAAGCAGCGCTTTGAATTTGACGGTACGCAAAGCTGTGCCGCACTGAAAAGATTCTACGGTGGCTCAGGAGCATGCGCATACGGGTGTCTCGGCTGCGGTGACTGTGCCGCTGTCTGTGACCAGAATGCAATTGAGATCATTAACGGAGTCGCCGAAGTGACCGGAGAATGTCTTGCATGCGGAAAGTGTATCAAAGCCTGTCCCAACGGGCTTATTTCACTGAAGCCTGTAACTCGGCATATTGATGTGAAATGCTCCTCAAAGGATAACGGAAAGGCAACGAAGGCTGCATGTTCAAACGGCTGTATCGGCTGTAAGATATGCGAAAAGAAATGTCAGAACGACGCCATTAAGGTTGTTGACTTTCACGCTGTTATTGACTATAATAAATGTACGGGCTGCGGTGACTGTTTCAATGCCTGCCCTGTAAAAGCAATAACAAACTGTGAGGGTTCCAGATGAAAAAATTTATTTCTCTTATCATAGCTGCCGCAGTGTGTCTTTCCCTGTGCGGCTGCGGTGGCAGTGACTTTGATGAAAACCTGGCTTTTGCCAATCTCCGTCAGTACATAAGCGAAAGCTTCTCAAGCGAGGATTTTTACATCCAGATATCAAAAACACAGTCCGAAGCCCAGACTGTAACGGAAGTTTCAAAACTTGGAGAGGACTGTGCATTCCTTGAATATGACGTAATGAGAAAGCTTAAATATTTCCGAAACGGAAAGCTTATAAACGTTTCCCCGGATACATTCTATCAGGAAGAAATCACCGACGCTGACTGGAATAATTTTACATACCAGAAAACCGCTGAAAATTATTATTCAGTTCTGTCTCAGCTTTGCGAACTGGACTATAGCAATGAGGAGGACAGTCCACTGCTGAACATTACCGCAGAGAAGAATGAAAGCGAAAATTATCCTTATAAGGTTTCTGCACACCTTGACCTGAACAAGATCAATGCCGGAGAGCTTTTCGGCAGCGGAGGAAATTTTGGTTCCCTGAGCATAAAATTCGTGTCCGGCGAGGATGGCAGCAGCTTTGATGATATTACTCTCCACGTTCAGTATGACTACAATTCTGAGATATACGTAATTCTCGCAAGGTTCGGCGAGCCTAAGGTTCCGGATGAAAATGACGGAAACGGTCAGCGGCCGGAAGATATTGAAGCGGTTTATGAGGAATATCTGGAAAATCTTCAGACATCCTTTGAACAATATCTCGAAAGTATGCAGCAAAGTGCAACTTAATATAAAACTCAAACGCCCCGGAAGGGGCGTTTAAATTTGTCGAAAAAGTTATTTTAAGTATGTGGGCGACCATTGGTCGCCCGTTAGTTTTAAGTTTTTATATCATTTGAGCAATACCGTTCTTTTAAGTACCACAGAATCGAAAATATTAATAACTCCGTCTCCTGTCATATCGGCATTTTTAAGCTGCTGACTCTTCAAAGCAGTCGTACCCAGGAGATGCTTATTGAGAAGCACTATATCTGCGATCTCAACAGTGCCGTTTAAATTGACATCCCCGGGGACCGCAGTGTCCGGCTCGTCCGTCGTTTCTGATGGTTTTGTACCATCCGGTTCAGTGCCGTAAATCAGTATGCCATTATTATATACCGTAATTTTATCTGTTATAACCGAATCCTCTGAATCCAGAATATCAGCATTTGAATAGTCATTTGAAGCGTCCCAGCCGCTGCCGTAATTCGGATAAACCAGCGCCAGCATTGTTTCGCACTGACATCTGCCTTCAGAGATCGGCAGAACAGCCTCACCGTTAGGGTAGGAGACCTCGATATAATAAATATTATCCTTATACTGTGTTATGGGTGAAATCACTGCGGCATATTCTTCACCGTACATTGAACCTGCCTGGTCACGGTCGACACGTACAACAATATCATTTGCCGTGTAACCAGCAGCTATCACCTCAGAAACATCAAAATAATATCTGTATGACATATTGTCAACAACTCTTGCCGGCCACGCTGTATGATTAGTAAATTTAAGACTTAATGAAACACCGCTTGCACTTGACTGTTTAAGTGCCGCTTCAACATAGAACTCTTCATCCCTTGTTTCCGGCTGGGGGAATGAAGGGTCGGCAGTTCCACCGTACTCATCCACCATTTTGCAGAGAAGTCCTGTAAAGCCTGCGTTATAGTCGCATGCAACCTCATTGTTTATATAGTTTCCCCTGTCGTCCTCGTAAGTACCGTCCTGATTAGGTCCCCCCACAAGGGCTCCGTAAAGGATGTGACGGTTCTGGGTGGGATTTTCAAGAGCGTTATTCCAGGATGCATGTGCTGTACGATGATGTGCATTTATAGGAGCATTTTCCCCATAGCCTACCACATAGCTCTGATTCAGCGGATTATCTCCGAGAGCATAGTCTATCTGGGTCTTGTAAAAACTCTCATACTCCGAAGTATCGCCGAGGGAAAGGGTATCGCATGCAACAGCCGCAATAAAACCGCAGGTCGTTGCATATCTCAAACAGCCCCAGTTCTGAATATACACTATCTTTCCGTCAACCTTTGTTGTATCATTAAGGAGATAATCAAGGTGCTTTTTTACACGGTCGGTATAGTTTCCCGTACTCTGGGCGTAAAGGAGCATAGCACCCTGCTGCACGTCGTCCCAGCAGTGAGCCCATGAATATTTAAGTTCATCTGTACCAAGCTCCTTGCCAAGGTCTGGAATATATCCGGTTGCCTTATCAAGATATGTTTTGTCTCCCGTTGCCCTGTAAAGCCAGTTTGCCGCCCAGAACAATTCATCATAAAAATGTGATGAACGGTAGAAGCCCGAAGCGTCACTGCTGTTGTAATCATCATCACTCTTTGCACTGTCCGCCATTTCAAAAATGTTCTTTGCATGGCTTATATACTCATCTGTTTTGTCAGATCTGCCGTCAAGGGCACAGGCTCCTGCCGCAAGAGCTGCCGCCATTTCTCCAAGCACTGCTGAATAGCCCTCTCCCTCCTTAGCGGTATAATAGGGACGGCCCTGAGAGTAGTCATTGCCGTTTTCTTCCATACCGTACTCATACAGTTCAACCGGTCCCCACCAGGTATGATCCTCCTGTCCGTTGCCTACCTGATAGACCACCTCGTTGCCCAGGTCGCAGTCTGCAAGATAATCAAGTACAAAGGTAAGATTATTTACATAGTTCTGCATCTCGCCGCATTTTTCAATGCCGTCCGGATACTGATAAAGTCCCCATGCCATCATAGCCGCAGAATATGCCATCGGCAGATTGAATTTAACGTGATCTCCTGCGTCATACCAGCCGCCTGTGACAAAATCATTCACCGTCGAATCAGCACGCCATTCCACTCTGTTCCATTCAGGAAGCGGTCCTGCCTGCTGACACTCGTAAAAATACAGGGATTTCTGAAGTGCCTCGGCGTAATTAATATCCGTCTGAGCCGATACGCTCTGCATATTTCCAACAGAACCGACAGATACTGCTGATGTCAGCAGCACAGCCGCTGCTGTAACGGAACCTAAAAATTTTTTCATAGTATATTTTCCCCCTTATGATAAATTTTCATCAAAATTTCATAATGTTATTATACTATCTTTCCGGCAATTAATCAAGGGGAAAGGAATTAATTTTTTGCCCCATACCGAACTACGCCTATGATTCCAAAAAAATCCCCCTCTGAAAAGAGTGGGGGAATTTTAAACATCTGCCTCAAGGAGTTTCTGAGTTATACGGCTCTGTACTTCAATATAGTATAAGTAATCCGATTCGGATAATTCATCTTCATCTATTTCATCAAGTTTTTTGAACATTTCCGCATATTTTCCCATATAGTCAGTATAATCTTCTAACATATCCAACGAATAATTTGATTCACTGTACTTTTTCATAAATGAAATATACTCGTCAAAAAATTCTTCATAACTGTCCATCGTGGCTTTAAATTCAGGAGATACACTGCCAATATAACTTTTATCCGTATCCTGCTCTTCTTCAGCCTTTTCAGTTATTTCTGATTCAGTTTTGGCTTCAGTTTCAACCTGAGTTTCCTTCGCCGTTTCTCCGGCTTCTCCGGCTGAAACAGAAATACTCATAACATTAAATCCTTCATATCTGATAGCTAACGAATCACCCTTTTCGTTATATGCTTCGAACAGTTTGTCACCTTTATTATAATCAACAGAAAATCCCTTTTCCATGCATTTATTGATATAATTATTGTATTCTTCCTCAGAAGTCTCACTTATCTCCGCCCTGAATTCATTTGATGCATCTACATCAATAACTCCTATTTTTGATTCCGGTTCAGGAAGCTCGGCAGCAATTCCGAGGGACGGCCATGATATGCTGCTGTATTCCCTTGGTGCATCAAGCTGTATAGAAATTTCCGAATTATGTTCATAATATCTCAGGTCAAGGGAATAACCATCTTCATTGAAAGCGGAATACGAATTTGTGCCCTTCTCACTTTCAAGTATGAACCCCTTATTTTCACATTCTTCCAGATATTTTTTATAATTATCCAGCGATGATTCGCATACGTCCATACTCAATCTTTCAGCAGAATTTACAAAAATTTCTCCTTCATCGGACTCCGGTTTCGGGAGAACACTGCCCAGAACAATGTCGTTCCAGTCGAACTCCTCACTCCTGTTTGAGATAAAATTATTACTTTTCAAAGCAAAGAATGGGATGATAAGCAGAAGAGCAGCTATTATCATTATGTAGTAAACAAGCTTTTTGACTTTAATCACACCTGAGCCTATCAGCCATGCAGAAATATACAAGACTGCCTGAATTGCTGCACATATTCCCGATAATACCCAGCCATTTGAAAAACTGAGAACACAGAAAAGTACAGATATTACGGCAAATATGATCAATATTTTGCTGAACTTGCTCTTTTTGAAATTTTGCAAACTCTCTTTTTCATCCTGCCGCTTTTCCTTTTCGCTTTCATATCTCATTTTTTCAAATTCGATATCCTTGTTAGACGCTAACCTGATTTTTTCAATCCTTACAGCATCACTGTCTCCAAGCAATTCAGACGTCGGATAACTTACACCGCAATATTGACATACGACCGTCTCGCTTTCCGTGTCAACATTAATACTTCCTCCGCATCTCGAACACACAACAGATTTCATACTCTTTACGTCACTCATTATACGTCTTCCTCCAATTATATAAATAATCAAAAAGTACGCAGCCGAAGCCACGCACCGAAAAACGCATAACTCCGATTGCTGCGACACAACTTCCTGACTGTAAAAACAAGTACACGAAAATAGAGTATGCATTTTTACCTATGGTAAAAACGTATACCTGATTTACAATCATATTAAGTTGTGTCGCATCTATATTATATCATATAATGTTAACAAATTCAAGAGTGAATAATGAAATTCCCTCTTTTTTACTTAAAATAGGGTTAAGTCATACCTCCACGTATTATTTGTTAACTTCAAGCTTGTACCACTTGTTTTTTTATTATATCACACTGTTCCCTAAAAGCCAACTATTATAATACATTTTTCCACCTAAATGATATATATTAATTGTATACTATTTTCAGATTGGAGTTGAGTTTAAGTGGACTTTGGTACAAGGTTAAAAGAACTGCGAAAGCAAAACGGACTTACACAGCAGCAGCTTGCAGAGCGTGTTGGGGTTACAAAGTCCGTTATTTCATTTTATGAGCTTAAAGAACGTGCACCTTCCCCTGATGTTCTTACAAAGCTGTCCTACATTTTTCACGTCAGTACAGACTATCTTCTCGGCATTGAGCGTAACAAAACTATTGACGTTACCGGTCTTGATGATGAGGACATCAGAGCTGTTCATCTTATTGTTGAAAGGTTAAGACGTAAAAAATTATAAAAGCTTTCACATTGCTATCCACATACAAAAGAGACTTTTCCGACAAACTTAAATCCCCTCTTTTTCTTCAAAAGAGGGGATTTAAATTACCTTTTCGCATTTGCGAGCATAAGCTTTATTCTGTTTTCCTGATTTACCTTGGTAGCACCGGGGTCATAATCAATAGCAACAATATTTGCATCAGGGTATGCTTGCTTGATGACCCTTGACATTCCCTTTGCCACAATATGATTAGGAAGACAGCCAAAAGGCTGTGTACATATAATATTTTCCGTACCCGTCTCCGCAAGAGCTGCCATTTCAGCAGGGATAAGCCAGCCCTCACCCATATTTACACCCTGACTGATATACTTATCCGCAAGATGTCTTATATGCTCAAAATCATGGGGGGCTTCAAATTCGCCGTGTTCCTCAATAGCTCTTATAAACTTTTTCTGGAACATATGGAGAAGCTTGTAGCCTATCTTGCTTACCATTGCGCCCTTTCCGCCGGACTGATAAAGCTTGCTGTCCGCAACAGTACCTGCAAGGCAGTACATAACAAATTCCATAAGCGCCGGAACTATCGGTTCGCAGCCCTCCGACAGCAGAAACTCTTCAAGATGATTATTTGCCAAAGGAGAATATTTTACATATATCTCCCCCACTATCCCCACACGGATCTTCTTTTCTTTTCTGCGTTTAATAGCGGCAAAATCATCGAGTATCATTTTGCAGTACTTGTCGATTTTCAGAAATTCTCTCTTGTTAAAAACAGGAACCAGCTTTTTCTGCCATTTTTCCCTGACCGCTTCCGTGTCTCCCTCGTTTATCTCATAGGGCTTGCACTGGTTATACAGCGACATGAGAAGATCACCATAGAAAACAGATACTGCAACCTTTGCAAGAAGCGGCAGGCTCAGAGAGAGTCCATTCCCCTTTTCAAGTCCGCTTAAATTAAGCGAAATTACCGGAACCTGAGGAAACTCCTTTTTCAGTGCCTTTCTGAGAAGATGGATATAATTTGAGGCACGGCATCCCCCTCCGGTCTGGGTCAGCATCAGAGCTGTTTTATTTACGTCATATCTGCCGCTTTTGAGAGCGTTTATAAACTGCCCGATAACAAGCAGTGCCGGATAGCATGTATCATTATGGACATTTTTCAGTCCTTCGTCCACAACTTCACGGGTGGAGGTCTGAAGCAGTTCCACATGATAGCCGTACTTTTCGAGAATACTGATGATAAGCTTAAAATGAACAGGAAGCATATCAGGAACAAGTATAGTATACTCCGACTTCATTTCATCTCTAAATACAGGATAACTCATACTTTTTCCTCCTTACTTCTCTTCCATTGCCGCAACAAGACTTCTAAGTCTTATTTTAGCTGCACCGAGATTATTTATTTCATCTATTTTAAGCTGTGTATAAAGCTTTCCATTTGATTCGAGAATTTCCCTTACCTCATCGGTGGTTATAGCGTCAATGCCGCACCCAAAGGATACAAGCTGGACCAGCTGCATATCCGGCTGAGTAGTAACATACTGCGCCGCACGGTAAAGCCTTGCGTGATAGCTCCACTGGTTTAAAACCTTCGGATGCGGATAGTGTCCGTGCTGGAACACTGCATCCTCGGAAACGACCGCCATTCCAAGGCTTGTAATAAGCTTCTGGATACCGTGATTTATCTCCTTGTCAATATGATAAGGTCTGCCGGACAGGACGATTATTTTCTGACCGTTGGCTCTTGCATGGGAGATGATCTGGCTGCCTCTGTTATAGATCTCATTTCTGTAATCGGCAAGGCTAATATATGCCTTTTTCACCGCCGCCCTGACCTTTGATTTCTTTATTCCGTATTTTTTAAGTACATTGCTCATAACCGACACTACATTCTTTTCACGGTTAAGGTCAACATACGGATAAATGAAATTATCAGTATTAAGCCTTGAATTGTTGGCTATCAGCAGCTCCGGATAATATGCTACAACAGGACAGTTGAAATGATTGTCATTCTCCCCTTCGTCAATATTATAGCTCATACAGGGATAGAAAATAAAGTCAACGTACTTGTTCAGAAGGCTTTCAATGTGCCCATGGGCAAGCTTTGCCGGATAGCATACCGTGTCTGACGGAATAGTATGCTGGCCGAGATAGTAGATCTCTCTTGAACTTTCGTCAGAAACCACAACATCCATTCCCACCTCGTTAAACAGTGTTTTCCAGAAAAGAAGAAGCTCGTAAAAATTAAGTGCAAGAGGAAGTCCCACCGTTGCAATGGGGTTTTCTATATGCTCCTCTGACATTCTGAGCAGCAGGTTATACTTGAAGTCGTAAAGGCTTCCCTCTTCCTGGCTCATCTTTTTTCCTGCTCCTCTTTCGCATCTGTTGCCGGAAATAAACTTCTTTCCGTCTGCAAAGGTTATTATATTAAGTCCGCATTTTGCAGTACAGCCGCCGCACTGTGCTGATTTTGAAGTATAGGAGAAGCTGTCCAGCGCCTCCGGTGAAATAACTGCAGATTCACCGCCGGATTTTTCTTTGGCATAAAGTGCCGCACCAAAAGCGCCCATAAGTCCGGAAATAGCCGGTCTTATAACATTTCTTCCCATTTCCATTTCAAAGGCTCTCAGAACTGCATCGTTTAAGAAAGTACCGCCCTGGACAACAATATTCTTTCCAAGCTCATCGGGGGATTTTGCCCTGATTACCTTGTAAACTGCATTTTTTATAATGGATGACGAAAGACCTGCGGAGATATCCTCCACTGTTGCACCGTCCTTCTGCGCCTGCTTGACGCTGCTGTTCATAAATACTGTGCAGCGTGAACCAAGATCCACAGGATGCTCTGCCATAAGACCAAGAGCTGCAAAATCGGCAATATCATATCCCAGTGCAAGGGCAAAGGTCTGTATAAATGAACCGCAGCCGGAAGAGCATGCCTCATTGAGCATAATGGAATCTATGCTGTGATTTTTTATTTTAAAACATTTTATATCCTGTCCGCCGATATCAATGATAAAGTCAACATCGGGGCAGAAATAGGATGCCGCCTTGAAATGGGCAACAGTTTCAACTATTCCGAAATCTATGGAAAGACCCGCCTTGATAAGCTCCTCACCATAGCCCGTTACGGCAGCACCGGCAATTTTAACATCCGGATTCATTTCGCTGTAAATCTTTTTAAGCTTGCCTGCTATTCTGTCAAGTGGCTGACCCTTATTTGAAGAATAGTGCTGATACAGTATGCGGCAGTCCTCAGTGATGAGAATAAGCTTTGTTGTAGTCGAACCTGCGTCAATGCCGAGATATGCATTGCCCTTATATGTATGAATATCCGCATATTCAAGGTCGCATTTTTTATGTCTTGATATAAATTCCTCATATTCAGCCCTGGAACGGAAAAGAGGCTGACCGGTAACGACTCCGCTGCCGGTTCTGGCATTATCGACCTTTTCTATAATCTGTGAAATCTTAAAGCTGTCATGACTTTTCTGTGAAAAGAGTGCGCATCCCAGAGCGACAAAAACTGGTGCCTCCTCCGGGAATATTGCTGTTTCATTTTCAGTAAGGTTCAGAGTATTGACAAATGCCCTGCGAAGCCCTTTGAGGAACGACAGCGGACCGCCGAGAAACAGTACCTTTCCCTCAATAGTTCTTCCCTGTGCAAGACCGGAAACAGTCTGATCCACCACTGCCTGAAAAATACTTGCACATATATCCTCACGCAGTGCTCCCTGATTGAGCAGGGGCTGGATATCGGATTTTGCAAAAACTCCGCACCTTGAAGCTATAGGATAAACCTTCTGAGCTTTAAGGGACATGCTGTCCATTTCATTGACAGTTACCCCCAGCAGGGTCGCCATCTGGTCAATAAACGCTCCCGTTCCTCCGGCGCAGGAACCGTTCATACGCTGTTCAACGCCGCCGGTCAGAAAGATTATTTTAGCGTCCTCACCGCCCAGTTCAATAACGGCGTCTGCATCGGGAAATCTCTCCTTTACAGCAATAAAAGCCGAGTTTACTTCCTGAACAAAGGGGATCTTAGCGCCGGTGGCAAGTCCCAGACCGGCAGAGCCTGTCATGCAGAGTCTGAAAGAATCATCGGGATATTTTTCACGGATAACCTCAAGCTGTGCCTTTACAGTTTCTCTGACCTTTGAGAAATGACGCTGATACTCAGAATATATTATTTGTTTGTTTTCATCAATAATGACAGTTTTGACCGTAGTCGAACCTACATCAATACCAAGAGAATAAATAGCCATATTTTATTTGCCTTATCTTCCTTCCTCAAAAATTGCAATCACAGATATTATATCACATTTATCCGGAAATTGCAAATTTTTAGTCAAGGAAAGGTTTTCATATTAGAACCTGTCTTCATAAGATATGTGTGCGGATTTCCGGGCATAATTTTGGTGCAGACAAGGCAAAAATGTGCAGGCATACTCGTGTATGGCAAACATTTTTAAGG
>JBJEQU010000027.1:0-6663 GCA_051881935.1 Porcipelethomonas sp.
TACCACAAAATTCATATTATTACAACTGTTGTATTACAACATATAAGAATTATTTTTACCAAATTCTGTAATAAAACCGGTCAGACACATAAAAAAGCGACCCTTTGCAGACAAATTTGCCTGCAAAGGGTCATAATACTATTCCATATTTTTCTTTACAGAGATATTTCCCGATGAAATAACGCCGTCATCCGTTTCAATGATTATCTCAGCGGTTTCAATATTTTCAGTCTGAATATTTAAAGCGAAACCGTGGTTACCATCAGCTGTTCCTCCCAGAAGCTCTTCCTCATACACCGGAAAAGCCTCATAGGTTATCCCGTCAACTACCGCATATATCCTGCAGCTTTTGTCTGATACTGCACTGTTATCGAGCTTTCCATACAATTTTGTATATGTGCCGCCCGGTGTGCTGTAACACTGGGCAATATTTTCCGCTATATTATCGCAGCTTATGCCCTCCACAGGCTGTGCCGGCATATTTGGGGCGGTCTTTCTCAGATTGCCGAGATTTCTCTCAACGATCTCAAGGATGCAGTAATCAGTTCCGCCGCTTTCCAGCTGGTCAAGGGAATACGGGACAGTTCTCGAAAACTGAGCCGTGCCGAAGCTTTCCGCCATAAAGGGCAGAATAGCCTCTCCGAAAGAGTCCCTGAACATCAGCAGGCTGTTATCCTTTTCCGGACACACTGTATTTATAAGAATATCATCAAGGGCACGGAATCTTCCCACATAGGAATAAGTGGTATCGAGATCATATTCATATTGCTCATCCAGACTGTCCGACTGTGGGAAAAGCATCTGCTGAAGATCTCCCTCCCATGCATTTTCTTTAAGCTCCGGCTCACCGGCGGATATAATATCCGTTGAAAGCTTTTCAGCAACAGCGTTATATGCTGTAAATGCCCCGTAGTTATTCCAGTGTGTATCAGTCTTATGATACAGGAGCATTTCCGGTTCCTCTTCCTTTTTTTCTGAAAGTACCCTTTTAAGTGAAATGAAATCCACACCTGTTTCTGTCATTTGACTTTCAAGCCTGTCAAGATCAGAGGGCATGCTGCTCTTTAAATAATTATAGGGCATATATTCCGGATAAACAGAATTTTTATTGGGAACACAGGCAAATATCATCCTTGTACCCTTTGACTGCGCATATTTCTCCATCATCTGTATAATATGTGCAGTTTCCTCTATCTCCCAGTTCTCCGCTGGTGAAACTCCGGTAAAGTCGTCAGCAGTATAGCTGTAATAGAGCCAGCCGTCCCTGCCGATTATTACATCGTCCTCCGCAGATGTTCTGAAGATTTCCGACATAAGAGTACTGTTAAGATTTACAAAATCATTTCTGAAAGCAAAATGCTCGGAAAAATAAGTATCAAATTCCTTTGTCCAGTCGGTATTTATCCTGCCGTCCTCTGTTTTAATGGAGGGGAACTCAGCCAGTTCACGTTTTTCTGCGCTTTCATCACTGTCCTGTGTAAAAGGGGTCAGAAGTCCGGGTATAAGGCAGACACCTGTAAAAGCAGCAATGTATAGAGAATACAGTATTTTCTTTTTCATGACCGCACCTAAAACCTGAAATAAATAAACGGATTATATGTAGCAGAGGAAAGATTTATCATACAGATGACCAGGAGTATCATTGCTGCGGCATAGGATGCTCCGTGCAGAAGATTTCTGCATCTGACTTTCTCTGCTTTTTCTTCTATAATTTTCCTTACCGGCATTGAAAAGACAACAGCAGCAGCAAAAGCGAAAATGAAAACAGGATTCAGAAGCTGAACAACTGCCGCCATCGACTCTGAACTGACATCAAAGCCTGTAAACATAGCCCTGAAAAATGACAGAGCCTGTCCCATTGAATCCGCACGGAATATAACGAATGCCAGCAATGTGAAAAACAGCGTGTATATATTTCCGAGGACTTTTATCTTCCTGTTTCTGAATAATCCTGTCCAGGATTCAAAGAGGAGCAGCACACCGTTTAACAGTCCCCATATTACGAAATTAAATGAAGCGCCGTGCCAGAGACCTGTACAGAAGAAAACTATGACTTTGTTTACTGATGTTCTCACAGGTCCCCTGCGGTTGCCTCCGAGAGGGATATAAAGATATTCCTTGAACCAGGTGGAAACTGATATATGCCATCTTCTCCAGAATTCCGTTACACTTGAAGAAATATAAGGATAGTTGAAATTCTCCTTAAAATCGAAGCCGAACATTTTTCCAAGTCCTATCGCCATGTCAGAGTAACCGGAAAAATCAAAATATATCTGCATCATGTATGCCAGAGCACCCAGCCATGCTGCCGGAGCGGCAAGCAGCTGATCGTCAAAGGCATATACGGCATCAGCCGCCGCAGCCATCTGATTTGCAATAAGAAGCTTCTTTGCAAGCCCGAAAGTAAATCTCCTCATTCCCTGTGCTGTCTTCTCAGCAGTGACCTTTCTGTCGGATATCTGATGCTCAAAATCATGGTATTTGACTATAGGTCCGGCTATAAGCTGAGGGAAGAAGGAAATGTAAAAGAGAAGCTTAAAGGGATTTTTCTGGATCATTTCCGGCTGCTTGTATACATCAATGACATAGGACATTGCCTGAAATGTGAAGAATGAAATTCCTATAGGAAGAGCTATGCCTGGTCTTGTGATATCGGTAAAGAATATATTGTTTACTATATCCACAGCGAAATCTGCATACTTGAAAATTCCAAGAAAAGCGATATTTGCAGCTATAGAAACAGCGAGAATTATTTTTCTGCATTTTACCCTGTCGCTCATAAGCCGTCCGAAGCCGTAATTTGCCGCCACAGATATAAGCATAAAAATTACTGCAAAGGGTTCGCCGTAGGCATAAAACAGCACACTTACCAGCGTCAGAAGTGCATTTTTCACCGACCTTACCGGAATCACACAATACAGAATAAATACAACAGGCAGAAAGATAAACAGGAATACAGTATTACTGAAAACCAATTATGATTCCTCCAAATTTATATTCAGAACTTGTTCTCAAATTCAATTATATTCCGGGTAAACATACTGATACCATACAAATCCCTTGTTTGCAAGGTATGAGTCTGTTACATTGTAATGTCCCATACATGCATCAAAATTCATCCATGTTCCGTTGATCTTTACCTGATTCCAGTAATGGTCGCCAAAGCCCTGTGTACCGTAAATTATACGTGTCTCATAACCAGCCTGACGGAACAGGAGATCCTGTAAAGCGGCAAAATAGTAGCATACAACAAAACGGTTGTCCATTGCATAATCTGCAAAATATCCCCAACCCATTGAATTTATTGTTGCAAGGGATTTAGTGCTTTCCATAAACTTGTACACATTATTGCTGCGGACATAGCTGTAAATAGCGTTGGCAGACTTGCCGACAGATGCGATAATGGCGTCAGCTCTCTTCTGTACAGCCGAAAGCTTTACTGCAACACCGTCTGCACCAATGTCATATCCGTCAACAGACACATTGGTCCTCATAACACCGTCATTGCCAAAATAATATTTCTTGCCGTCTATGGTCTGCCAGCCGGTCTGCATTGCTCCGTCACTGCTGAAATAATATTTCTTTCCGCTTATAGTCTGCCAGCCGGTCTGCATTGCTCCGTCACTGCCGAAATAATACTTTTTTCCGCTTATAGTCTGCCAGCCGGTCTGCATTGCTCCGTCGCTGCCGAAATAATATGTCTTTCCGCTTATAGTCTGCCAGCCGGTCTGCATCGCTCCGTCGCTGCCGAAATAATATGTCTTTCCGCTTATAGTCTGCAAACCTGTCTGCATTATTCCGCTGCTGCTGAAATAATATTTATTATTGTCTATGGTCTGGATACCGAGTGCAATATTTCCGCTTTCATCGTAATATCTTGTGCCGTCACTGAACTTCTGGAAACCGGTCTCAAGGCAGCCATTTTCATCAAATCTGTACTTTACACCATCAACAGTTTTTTCGCCGGTATACTTTCCGTTTTCTTCGCTGCTGTAGTAAATATTTCCATTGTATCTGATCCAGCCGTAAAGCGGCTGTGCTGTCTCATAGTCATAGAACACTCTCAGCCCGTCAGCATTCTGCCATCCGCTTCTGAATTTTCCCTTTGAGGAGAATATGTACGCTACTCCGTCGATCTCACATTCGTTTTTGTATATACCGTCTTCTCCGCAGTAATATTTATATCCGTCATACTCTGTCCATCCGGTCTGGAGTATGCCGCAGGAATCGAATATATATTCTTTTCCGTCAACACTCCTGATGCCAACATACTTGCCGTTTTCATCAACATAGAATGTATTTCCTTTATACTCCACCCATCCGAGCTGACGCTGACCGGTTTCAGGTGAAAAATACATTCTTACTCCGCCAATGGTATACCAGCCGTTTTTCATTGCTCCATTGGCAGCAAAGTAATATTCCTCACCGTCTATTACCTGATATCCTTTAAGGGGCTGCCCATCGGACAGATAATATTTTTTTCCGTTTTCGTCCTCAGTCCAGCCGTTTACTTCATCCGGTTCTTCCGCAGCGGAAACATCCGTGATCTCAGTAACTGCTGATATACCGGTGCTCTGCGCCGTCTGGATATCTGAAACAATAGTTGTAAACGTTGTCTCCGAAGTTATCTCCGCAGCCAGGGCGGTTGTCACAATCTCTGTCTGAGCAGGAGTGTATGTACTGTCGTCCGCCGATACGCCCATTGCTGCAGCGGCAGAAAGAGCCGATATTCCTGCAATAACTGATAGATATTTATAAATTTTCATAATTCTCCCCGATCACATTTACTTTAGTAATATTTTCCAATTGCCCTTGCATTATATCACATAATCCGACAAAAGTCAACACAAAACGCAAATTCAGCATAATAAGCCGGAGACAGTTTCTCCGGCTTATGCTGACATTATTAAAGATCCTGAAGATCAGCAGCAGTCAGGTCATTTTCCACGTTATCCCTTGCAAGGTCATTGTCAATGACCGCATACACATCCGAGACAGGCTTCTCCTTTGAAAACGGTTTTGTGTGGTAAACCTTCTGTGACGGCGGCTTTGTCCCTGCAATTATCGGATTGACATGCTCCTTGCCGTGCTTTGCCTTACCCTGAATTTCAGGCACTGCAGCCACTGTATTTCTTGGCTGAGTGTGTGTGCGTTCGGGGCGGCTCATTCCCTGTTTTGCCATTTCTTATCACCTCGCAGATATTATGTGCTGTTTTGTTCTGTTTATCCACATAGATGTTTATACAGGAAAACGCCCCTTTCGGAGCGTTTTATGATTTATTTTTTACTCGTTGCCAGATGGTTTGCTATTGCCGCCGCATCACGGACATTGATAACTCCGTCACCATTAAAGTCTGCGGAATCGGGCAGTTCCTCTGCCTTGCCCTGTGCAAGCTTCTGTGCAATAAACGCAGCGTCACGGACGTTTACGACGCCGTCACCGTTGGAGTCGCCTTCCGGCTCTGCCGGCTGGGTCGTGACAGGGTCTGTAGTTGTTGTATCTGAAACTGATGTCGGTACGGTTGATTGGGTGGTATTTGTATTGGTTGTTATATTTTCATCAGCAGCCGTCGATACCGGAACTTCTGCCGAAGTTGAAACGCTTGTTGTTGCCGACGCTGTTTCTGTGGTTTTTGCTGTTGTAGCTGCTGTGGAAATACCGGTCGTAACACCAGTTGATGTGGAAACCTTTGTTGTATCTGCTGTTGTATTGCTTGAGGAAGCGGTTGTATTTACAGTAGTTTTTGCTGTCGTACTTGCATTTGTAGTATTTTCAGTTGTCTTTTCGGCAGTTGAAACCTCTGAAGCAGTTGTAGCAACTGTTGTTTTTGATGTGGTAATAGCTGTTGTTACCGCCGGGGTTGTAATGACCGGAGCTTCGCCAAGTGATTCAAAACTGCGTCCGTATTTTTCTGCATAAGCCTGAGCAGTTGAGTTTTCGTATCCATAGATTACCGCTGTGTCTGAAATTGTATTATCATAACCATCAATGTCAAAATCATAAATTTCACATTCCGGATTTTCTATTGTTATGCTTTCAAGGTTTATACAGCCACCAAATACACCCCATCCTATACCCGTTACGCTGTCGGGAATTGTTATATCTGTAAGACCTTCACAGCCGTAAAATGCCAAGGCTCCTATACTTGTTACACTATCAGGAATAGTTATACTTTTCAGGCTCAAACAGCCAGAGAACGCCTCATCTCCTATACGTGTTACACCGTTGCCGATGGTCACGCTTTCAAGGTTCAGACATTCGGCAAATGCATTTCCTCCTATATTCGTTACGCTGTCGGGGATTGTTACACTTTCAATGCTTGTACATTCAATAAATGCATCCTCTCCTATACTAGTTACGCTGTCAGGAATAACAACATCTCCGCTACATGTTGTACCGTCAACAAGTATATTATTAACAATTACTAATGGGTTTTCTGCCTGTTTTGCTTCAAGCCATGGTGTGCCGTCAAACACACTTCCTCCTATACTAGTTACGTTATCGGAAATTGTTATATCTGTAAGGCTTGTACAGTCGACAAATGCATATTCTCCTATACTCGTTACGCTGTCGGGGATGGTTATGCTTGAAAGGCTTGTACAGCCGCCAAATGCATATTCTCCTATACTCGTTACGCTGTCGGGGATGGTTATGCTTGAAAG
>JBJEQU010000028.1:0-1543 GCA_051881935.1 Porcipelethomonas sp.
ATGACAAGAGTTTCAAATAAATACAATGCAGTAAATCTTTCACAGGGGTTCCCCGATTTTGACCCTCCGGAGGAGATTCTGAACCGCCTTGTACAGGTCACAAAGGAGGACTTTCACCAGTATTCCATTACATGGGGTGCACAGAATTTCCGTGAAGCCTTAGCCGATAAATTTGAACATTTTTCGGGCAGGAAGATCAACCCCAACAGTGAGATCGTTGTTACCTGCGGCAGTACTGAGGCAATGATGGCTGCAATGATGAGCGTTACCAATCCGGGAGACAAGGTCATAGTATTTTCGCCGTTTTATGAAAATTACGGCGCTGATACGATACTTTCGGGAGCAGAACCTATTTATGTCCCCCTTAATCCACCGGAATTCAATTTTGACCCGGATGTTCTTGAGGCTGCCTTCCGTCAGCATCCGAAGGCACTGATCCTTTGCAATCCGTCAAATCCGTGCGGCAAGGTTTTTACCCCTGATGAACTGAAATTAATAGCTTACCTTGCAAAGAAATATGATACCTTTGTCATTACTGATGAGGTTTATGAACATATTGTCTATGAACCCCATAAGCATACATATTTTGCTGCACTTCCGGATATGTGGGAACGCACTATATCATGCAGCTCCCTTTCAAAGACATATTCAATTACCGGCTGGCGTCTGGGATACGTTATAGCACCGGCGCATGTAATTGATACTGTCAAGAAGGTACACGATTTCCTGACGGTCGGGGCAGCAGCTCCGCTGCAGGAGGCAGCTGTAACCGGACTGCGTTTTAATGACGATTACTATGCAGATCTTCTTGGGAAATATACAGAAAAGAGGAATCTTTTCCTGAAAGGTCTTGATGACCTGAAGATCAGGCATACTGTACCGGAGGGCGCTTATTACATTCTCCTTGATATATCGGAGTTCGGATATGAAAGCGACCTGGAATTCTGTGAAGATCTTGCAAGAGAAGTGGGTGTAGGTGCTGTGCCCGGATCAAGCTTTTTCAAGGAGCCGGAAAACCGTTATATCCGTATGCACTTTGCCAAGAAAAACGAAACGCTTAATGATGCTCTGAACCGTCTTGAGCATATGAGAAATAAAATCACTTCCCGATAAACATCCGGTCGGGAAAGATCCTGACGTGAGGGGAGAAATACAATGACTTTGCAGCAGCTTCACTATACCATTGTAATATCAGAAACAGGTTCTATGAACAAGGCGTCTGAGCAGCTTTATATTGCACAGCCGTCCCTTACAAGTGCGATAAAAGAGCTTGAAAAGGAGATAGGAATAATAATATTCAACCGCAGCGGCAAGGGTGTTACCCTGACTGCGGATGGTGTGGAATTTCTTACCTATGCAAGACAGGTCTATCAGCAGTATGAAACGCTTCAGGAAAAATATACCGGCGGCAGAGTCAAGAAAAAATTCGGCATATCCGCCCAGCACTATTCCTTTGCTGTAAAGGCGTTTGTAGATACGGTCAAGGAATTCGATACATACGAGTATGAATTTGCAGTTCGTGAAACCAGAACCTCAGAGGTCA
>JBJEQU010000029.1:0-6550 GCA_051881935.1 Porcipelethomonas sp.
GCGAAGTCAGATTTTTTGTCAGATTGTACAAATTGAGTGCAGGCATACTAGCGTACCCCAAGGGCACTTCCTCCGGGCGTATGTCAAACGAAATCTGTGCAAGATGACGAAAAATATGCAAGCAGACGACGTGCAAAGCCGTCAGGCGTTCTTTGTGCGGTGTTGCCTTTAGTATTACTGCTATATGCGGCGGACGTTTATCAGTATTTCATTGTCCGACATATAGCCTGCGTTTATGTCAAGGGTGTATTTAAGATAAAGCTCACCGCCGTTTTTGTCAAGGCGGTTGCCAATAGAATGGGTGTACACTCCGATATCCATTCCGCCGTAAGGGGTTTCGTAATGGCAGTGATGCTTTTTGTTTACCTCCACAATAAGGTCGGAGCTTGAGCTGCCTTTTCGTATAACAGAAGCAAATCTGCTGCCGGTAACGGCGATCTCCGTAACCGAGCCTTCAAAGCCTGTTGCCTCTGAATCCTCGTATGATATGTAAAATGTGTCATTCTCAATACGGAAATTGCCCTTTGTAACAAGCTCTGTTTCTGTCTTTTCGTCATATATTGCCTGAATGCTTTTCATTGTGATTATAGCGTTATTTTCCAATTTTAATCTCCTAAGCTGCAGCTGAAAACTTCGCCGTCAACCGTATGTCCCAGGAAGTTTTTTGCATTTTCTTCAAATAGCGCAGTGCTGTCGCTGACATAGAATGTATTTTTTCCTTTTTCCTCTCTGTCCGAGAGCATATCCTTTTCCATAAGGCAGTTATAGGCAAATTTTGCCGCCTCTGCTCCGGAGGATATAAGCTTTACATCGGGTCCCATTATATCCGCTATTATGTCCTTTATAACAGGGTAGTGGGTGCAGCCGAGAATAAGTGTGTCCACTCCCTCAGCTTTGATGGGTTCAAGGTATTCCTTAGCCGCAAGAATGGTTATGGGGTTGTCACGCTGGATATAGCCGTTTTCAACGAGATGTACAAACAGCGGACAGGGATTTCCGATGACCCTTGCATGGGGATTTATTGACTTGATAGCCTTTCCGTAGCAGCCGCTGCGGATGGTGGCAGGAGTTCCGATAACACCGATCCTGCCGTTTCGTGTTGCGCTGCATGCTGCCTGTACAGTAGGATGAATAACACCGGTAAAGGGCATGTCGTCCACCGGCGGTTTTGCGCTGACCACCGAGCTTACAGTGCCGCAGGCTGCAATTATCATTTTGATCTTATGCTTTCTTAAAAATGCGATATCTTCCTTTGCGTATTTAAGTACCGTTTCACGGCTTCTGCTTCCGTAGGGAACTCTTGCAGTATCGCCGAAATAGATTATGTTTTCGTTGGGAAGCAGCTGGTTAAGCTCCTTGACTGCCGTAAGACCGCCTATCCCCGAATCGAATACTCCGATAGCGTCATTGTTCATAAATTTCCTCCGGTTAAGCCTGAGGCTTATTACATATTAATAGTTTCTGTCGGCGTTGTCGATCGCCTGTTCAATAAGCTTGTCGATAAGGTAGCTGTATGACATACCCAGGTCTTCCATGAGCTTGGGGTACATGCTTATGGATGTAAAGCCGGGCATTGTGTTGATTTCGTTTACTATGACCTCTCCGTCCTTTTTGAGGAAAAAGTCCACTCTTGCAAGTCCCTTGCAGCCCATAGCCTTGTATGCATCAAGAGCGGTTTCTCTTATTTCCTTTGTACTTTCGTCGGAAATTCTTGCCGGGATATGGAGAGTTACGGAGTTATTCAGATATTTTGACTCATAATCATAAAACTCATTGGCTTTTCCGATTTCACCTACGAATGAAGCAAAGGGCGAATCATAGCCGAATACTGCCACCTCAAGCTCCTGACCATCGATAAATTCCTCGATTATGACTTTATTGTCGTGGGAGAAGGCAATCTTGACAGCTTCCTTAAGGGTTTCCATATCTGACGCCATGTTTATGCCGATGGATGAACCGCTGTTGGCAGGCTTTACAAAAAGCGGGAATCCCAGATCTTCGGCAATGGCTCTGCATTCCTTATCAAGATGATTGATGTTGCGGTGGGTCAGCATTCTCCATTTTGCAGTGCGTATGCCGTTATATTCAAGGATAGAATGGGTATGGGATTTATCCATGCAGGAAGCAGAGGCGAGAAGTCCGCAGCCGACGTATGGTATCCTTGACAGATCAAGAAGTCCCTGAATAGTTCCGTCCTCACCGTTTTTGCCGTGAAGCACGGGAAATACAACGTCTGCCTTTTTAACAGTTGCCTCGCCGTTTTCCATAATAACAATACCCTTGTGAAGAGGATCGGGGGAAATGATAGCAGAGGTGCAGTCAGGATCCTTTTCCCACTCTCCGCTTGCGATATTGCTTACATCCCCGGGATAATAGAGCCAGCGACCCTTTTTGGTAATACCGACGCAGATAGGCTCATATTTGTCTCTTGGCATGTTTTCGATGACGTTGGTTGCTGAAATCAGTGAAATATCATGCTCGCTTGATGCTCCGCCGAATACAACTATAACTTTTATTTTTGACATGTTTCCAACTCCTTAAAGATTAAGCAGAAATTATCTATCACTATATTTTAACATATTCCACAAAAAACTTCAAGTATTTTTTCGGCATATTTATAGAATTTCTAATATTTTTTTGAGATTTAATGCAGAAATTTCCGGTTTGGGCGGCTGGTCAGCTTAACAAAAATGGATTTACAGCCAAATTTATTGTTTTGATTTTTAAGCTTCGGAAGCCGGAGAAATCTTACAGGGGACGATGTCTGCATGTCCCATTGGGAAAAATAACACGTAAAATAACAAAACGATTTTGAATGCACCGCTATTGAATATCATTCGGAAATATGATATAATTATATTTATATTTATTTGTTTTAAAGGGAGAGTGGATATTATGCGAAGCTGGACAAGACAGCAGCTTGACGCTGTCAATGCCAGAGGACGTTCGGTTATCGTTTCTGCTGCGGCAGGAAGCGGAAAGACATCAGTTCTTGTGGAAAGACTTCTGAGAATAATTGCAGACAGGGAAAATCCCGTACCCGTTGAGCGTATGGTGGTGGTGACATTTACCAATGCTGCGGCAGCTGAAATGAAACAGCGTCTTTCACTTTCACTGTCAGCACTTCTGGAAAAGGATCCATCAGACCGCTGGCTTTCAAGGCAGCATGCACTTCTGGGAACAGCGTCTATTTCCACTATCCATTCATTCTGTTTTAATCTCATAAGGGACAATAATGCCAGGATCGACCTTTCCGCCGATTTCAGAATAATCGATGAAACGGAGCAGAAGGTATTTTCTGATACAGTGCTGTCGGAGCTTATGGATGAAATGTATGAACGCTCTCCGGAGGGAATGAAGCTTCTGTGCGATAATTTCTGCGGAAATAATGATACTCCTCTTGTGAAGATGATACCGGAGCTTTACAATAATGTTTCGTCTGTACCTTTTTATGAAAGCTGGCTTTCTGGACTTGACAGTCTGTACCGCAGCGATATGTATACAGAAGCATACCTTAAAAATATAAAATCGGAGCTTTCCTCCTGCCATGAGGCTCTTGACGATCTTATTTCTGCTGCTTCTGATCTGGGTGAACTTAAAGTTTCGGAAATGCTCGACGATGATATGAACATACTCAAAAAGGCAGAGGATTATGTCAGCAGCGGAGATTTTGCAGGACTTGGGGACTACATTTCCTCGGTAAAATTCAAAAACTTTCCGGCGACCAAAAAGGATGTGATCTACCCGGAGGAAAGGGAGCTTATAAAGCAGGGGAGAAACAGGATTAAGGAATTTTTAAAGTCGCTGCCCGATTACAGGAGTATTATAGAAAATGCACCGGATGACCTTGAAAGGCACAGAAAAATAATGGCTGTACTTTCGGAGATACTCATTGAGTATGACAAGCGGCTTTATGAGCTTAAAGTCAGGAAGAATGCTATCGGCTTTGATGATGCAGAGCAGATAACCCTCAGACTTCTGGGCAGCTGCGGCGAGGACGGGAAAATTGAAAAAACAGAGCTTGGGGAGGAGATTTCCTGTAATTACGACCTTATTATGGTGGATGAGTTTCAGGACTCCAACGACCGTCAGGATATGATATTCAGGCTTCTTTCAAGGGGCGGCACTCCGGAAAAATACGGCAGCAATCTTTTCTTTGTGGGAGATGTCAAACAGTCCATTTACCGATTCAGGCAGGCAAATCCCGACAACTTTATAAATGCCGTAAAGGCGTTTGTTCCCTACGAGGAAAACGGTACGGAAAATGCGTTTATAAAGCTCAGCCGCAATTTCAGAAGCTCACCGCAGGTCATTGATTTTGTAAATTATGTCTTTAGGCATATAATGTCCGAGGATACAGGGGATATAAATTATGACGAGGGAGAATATCTTATAAGCGGTACGCAGTTTTGTGAGGGTGACCGTGATACGCATATAATGCTTATTGATAAAACTGATGCAGGAGAAGATGCGGAGGCTATGTGCATTGCCGCTAAGATACGCAGTATGCTGGACGAGGGAGTTCCCGTTTCGTCAGATGGGGGTATAAGGCCCTGTGAAATGAAAGATTTCTGCATTCTGATGAGAAATAAAAATCTCAACAGCGTTTATACTGAATGCCTGAAAAAATACGGTCTTTCGGTAAGCTGCGAGGATGTTTCCGGATACCTGAAATCGAGGGAGATATCAGTTCTGTTAAATCTTCTGAGGATCGTGGACAACCCCCTTCTCGATGTGCCACTTGCATCGGTAATGATGTCACCTATGTTTATGTTCAGCGCAGATGAAATGGCGCAGATACGCCTTGTAAACCGCAGCGGCAGTCTTTATTCAAATCTCTGTGCCGTTATAGGAGAGGGAACGGAAAAGCCTCTCTGTGACAGCGAAACGGTTATTTATCAGAAGTCCGCTTCCCTCTATGCCCTTATATCTGAGCTGCGGCTTATATCCTCCTTCTGCACACTTCCGGAAATAATCCAGACTATATATGACCGCACGGATTTTACCTCGGTTATTCAGCTGTACCGTGACGCTGACAGGAAGAGAGCAAATTTACGGCTCCTCCTTGAATACGCCAACAGCTTTGAATCGGCAAACGGCGGTGGTATCGGCGGATTTATACGCTATATCGACAGAATATCCGAAACAAAGGGAGATTTCAGCAGCGGAGGTTCTGACTTTTCGGCACAGAATGCGGTATCCATAAAAACCATGCACAAGTCAAAGGGACTGGAGTTCCCGTTTGTGTTTATTGCACAGACTGACACGAAATTCAGTACCCAGGATGACAGAAAACCTTATCAGTTTTCAGCAGATATGGGTATTGGCTTTAGGCTTCAGAACAAGGAAAGATATGAGCGGTTCAGAACTATAGCCTATGAGGTCATAGGCAGCTATAATAAAAATAAAATGCTTGGGGAGGAAATGCGGCTTTTATATGTTGCTCTGACCCGTGCAAAGGAACGGCTTTTCATAACTCTTGATATTTCGGAAAAGGCATGCGCAAAGGCATGCAGCTATGCTGCGGACATACATAAAAATGAGGGGATAACCCATGCTCTCGCAGGCTCTGCAGGAAGTATGGGTGACTGGCTTCTCATGACGCTCGTATCCCACAGGAAAGGGGCAAGGCTTCGTGAAATTTCCGGAATATATGAAAGCTATGTAAATGAGGATGATTTTCCGCTGAGCTTTGAGGAGGTTTCACCTGATGAGGATGCCGGAGAGATAGGCGGCATTTCAGCGGAAAGCAGTCTGCCTTTTGATGAAAATATTGTAAGAGAGCTGGAAAGAGCCTTTGCTTTTGAATATGATACGTCACTGGTGGAGGTCATTTCAAAGCTTTCTGTTTCAGATATTTCCAAAAATGATGAGACCCAGCCCCTTATACTCAGCCGTCCGGCTTTTGCAGACGATGAAGAGCTTTCCGCTGCGGAAAAGGGAACTGCTCTTCACTGCTTTCTCCAGTTTACTGATTTTGACAGGCTGGAGCATGATTTCGAGGGGGAACGTCAGCGGCTTGTAAAATACGGTCATATTACTCCCAGACAGGGAGAAGTGGTCCGGAAAGAGGATGTAGAGGCTTTTCTAAGTTCGGAAATTTATGAAATGATTAAAAATTCAGAGCGTGTTATCCGTGAAAGAAAGTTCCTTATTTCCATTGAGGATCTTGAACTGGGAAATGATTTCGGTGAGCTTTACAAGGGGACTGACGGCATGCTCAACGGCATTATGGATATGATAATTGAAAATGACGATTCTGTCATACTTGTGGATTATAAAACCGATAAGGTAGATAACCCTTCGGTCCTTGCAGACAGATATGGTAAGCAGATGCTTTTGTATAAAAAGACCCTGGAAAAAATCCAGAGCAAACCGGTAAAATCTGCACTGATATACTCGTTTTATAAGAAAACTGAAGTCAGGGTGTTCTGACCGCCTGCGGTATTGCCTTGAAAATTGAATTTCATGGTATTATTATAATTATACTGGAATTATCAGTTCAGATATGGTATAATAAAATTTAAAGGCATCAATGCACAATGATATA
>JBJEQU010000030.1:0-6481 GCA_051881935.1 Porcipelethomonas sp.
ATTGCCGAAAGGTGATATAATAAATTTGTATATTAATTTTTGTAGAAACGGAGAGAGTATATGGAAAATATTGAGAAAATCTTGGTTCTTGATTTCGGTGGACAGTACAATCAGCTTATTGCCAGACGAGTAAGAGATAATTCTGTATATGCAGAAATCAGGCAGTACGATACACCTCTGGAAGAAATAAAAAAAGAAGGGTACAAAGGTATAATTTTCACAGGCGGACCGAATTCCGTATATGATGAAAATTCCCCTCACTACACAAAGGAAATTCTCAGTCTGGGAATTCCTGTGCTGGGAATCTGCTATGGTTGCCAGCTTATTTCCTGGATGCTTCAGGGCGAAGTAAGCGACTGCACAAACAGCGAATACGGTAAAATTGAAATCAGCCTTTCGGAAAACGGAAAGAAAAGCAAACTTTTCAAGGATGTTCCACAGGAAAATATTGTCTGGATGAGCCACACAGACTACATCAGCAAAGTGCCTGAGGGTTTTGTGGTTACCTCTTCTTCCAAAGACTGCCCTTGTGCATCTATGGAAAACGAAGAGAAAAAAATCTATGCTGTACAGTTTCACCCTGAGGTTACTCACAGCGTTTACGGAAATCAGATTCTCAAAAATTTCCTTTATGAAGTCTGCGGCTGCAAAGGCGACTGGGTTATGGACGATTTTATCGAAAAAACAGTTGCTAAGCTTCGTGAAAAAATCGGCGACAAAAAGGTTGTGCTGGGTCTTTCGGGAGGAGTGGATTCCTCCGTTGCAGCAGGACTTTTAAGCCGTGCAGTAGGCAAGCAGCTTACCTGCGTTTTCGTTGACCAGGGTCTTATGAGAAAAGACGAAGGGGATTTTGTTGAAGAAACTTTCACAAAACTTTTCGATATGAACTTTGTCCGTGTAAATTGCGGTGAGGAATTTATTTCCAAACTCAAGGGGGTTACAGACCCTGAGCAGAAACGTAAAATTATCGGTTCGGAATTCTACAAGGTTTTCTGGGGAAAAATCCGTGAAGAAGCAGACGGAGGATTTTTCGCCCAGGGTACAATTTACCCTGACTGCATTGAAAGCGGCAAGGGTAATGCAGACAAAATCAAGACTCACCACAACAAAGTGGAAATGCCTGCGGACATAAAGTTTGATGATGTAATCGAGCCTCTCTGCGATTTGTTCAAGGACGAAGTCCGTAAAGTAGGCGAAAAACTGGGAATTCCAAAGGAACTTGTATGGCGTCAGCCTTTCCCGGGTCCGGGACTTGGAGTTCGTATTATAGGCGAAGTTACCGAGGAAAAGGTGAAAATTCTTCAGGAAGCAGATGCTGTGCTTCGTGAAGAAATTGCACAATGCGGACTTGAAAAGGAACTCAGCCAGTATTTTGCGGTTCTGCCTGACGTAAAAACCGTAGGTGTAATGGGCGACCACCGTACTTACGACCACCTTATTGCAATAAGAGCAATTACCACCGACGATTTTATGACAGCCGACTGGGCAAAAATTCCATACGAAGTTTTGTCAAAAATATCCAACAGAATTACAAACGAGGTTGACCACGTTAACAGAGTAGTATACGATATAACCTCAAAGCCACCGGGCACTGTGGAGTGGGAATAAAAAACAAGACCTCAGAAACAGCGTATCTACGCCATTTCCGAAGTCCTGAAATCTCAGTGATAACAATTTGATAACAGGGAGCTAATCTGAAATGTTCTGCGTTTCAAGTGGCTTAGTGGTTACGCCACTCTTTCGAGGGTTTGTGTTTACCGCAGTCATCGGTGGTTTTCGGCCAGTTAAGCTTCCATTCTGTATATTCGGCCTTGCTGATTTTACCGTCAGCAAGGTCTTTTTTTTGTCTCTGCCACTCAGAAAGGAGGTCAGTCATCAGGACAGAGCCGAAAACAATGCCCTTGCGTTTATTGCCGTCCTTGTCTTCGCAGTCCTCAATACTGATGGGATAATGCTCGTCCAGTTCAAAGAGCATCATCATAACGCCCTCCGCTCCGAGAATTTCATCATCAGCAAGGAAACGAGGGTTGACATCAAGCACCTCGGCAAGTTGTTCGACAAGTGCCTGCTTGGGCGTGCGGGTACCAGATTCGTACTGTGCGATACGGACATCGGCGGATTTCTCGTCAAATCCGACAGCCATACCAAGCTGTTTCTGTGTCATTCCACGAAAGTCACGAATGCGGTGTATCTTATTTCCTATAATGCTCACGGTGGTTCACTCCTTATATATTTCTGTGTTGACATATTCAGATCAAAAGCTTGATTCTCGAACTTGCTTCCATATTTCCATTCAGGTGACCTCTTATCGTTTCGTAACTTGCAACGAGAGGTCTGATCAAGGCATTATATACGCCTGTTTCGTCCTCGTTTGGAATCTCGACTACCACTTTGTGATAGCTATCAAAGAATACCGTTGAGCAAGTTCTAATGATTTTGCTATCTTCTGACATATCTAAATGTTCGAGTATCTGCTTTCTTAGTTCATCATTATTCTTTGCAATGAAAATCATTTCAAGAGGTTTTGTCATAGTCTCATACTCCTTTGAATAATAACTTTACTGCATTATAACATATTTGTTTAGGATAGTCAATAGACACTAAACAAAAAAATTTAGAAAAATTTCAATTCAGGGGTTGACAAAAGCAAATTTGTTTAGTATAATACAATTAAGCAAAAATGTTTAGTAATAGAATTTGCTTTATCGGATACACAACTGCGTCCGATACAACACAGAACAAAAAAACAGGAAAGGAATGACTATCTATGTCAGAAAAGTTTATTCGTGCAGAGGAAGTAGCTGAAGTAATGGAGATTTCCGTTGCCTATGCGTACAAGATCATTCGTAAGCTCAACAAGGAGCTTGACGATAAGGGTTACATCACCGTAACAGGTAGGGTGAACCGTGAGTATTTCAATAAGAGGGTATACTCGGTAAATCTTTCAGAAAAGAAAGAGGGTGAGGAATAATGTCGGTACACAAGGACAAAAACGGCACGTGGTATGCTATGGTGCGTTACGATGACCGGCAGGGTAAACGCAAGCAGAAGTGCAAACGTGGTTTCCAGACCAAGCGTGAAGCAAGGGACTGGGAGTGCCGCTTTCAGCTACAGGCGAACAACGATCTCGATATGCTGTTCAAAGATTTCTATAATATCTATGAGCAGGATATGAAAAGCCGTCTCAAAGAGAACACGTGGGAACATAAATCTTATATCATCAAGTCGAAGATACTTCCGTATTTCGGAGAAAAGCCGATTAAAAGTATACAAGCGAGAGATGTACTTGCGTGGCAGAATGAACTGCTTCGTTACCGCAACGGCAAGGGAAATCCCTATTCGGAAACGTATCTGAAAAGCGTTCACAATCAGCTTTCAGCTATTTTCAACCACGCTGTTCGTTTCTATGACCTTCCTTCAAATCCTGCCACAAAAGCAGGGAGCATAGGTGTGAAAAACGCCAAAGAAATGAACTTCTGGACGAAAGATGAGTATCTGCGTTTCTCAGAAGTGATGATGGACAAACCTGTTTCCTATTATGCATTTGAGATGCTCTACTGGTGTGGAATCCGTCTTGGTGAATTGCTGGCTCTCACGCCTGCGGACTTTGACTTTGAGAACAGAAAGCTTCGTATCAACAAGTCCTATCAGCGTATCAAGGGACAAGATGTTATTACTGAGCCGAAAACCAAAAAGAGTAACCGTATTATCGAAATGCCAGATTTTCTTTGTGAGGAGATGCAAGACTATATCAGTATGCTGTACAATCAAAAGCCTGATGAACGTATCTTCCCTATATCCAAGAGCTATCTTCATCACGAAATGGACAGGGGTGTGAAAGCGACAGGCTTGAAGCGTATCCGTATTCACGATCTTCGTCACAGTCACGTTTCGCTTCTGATTGAGCTTGGATTCTCTGCGGTGGCTATTGCTGACCGTGTAGGTCACGAAAGTATCGAGATCACCTACCGTTATGCACATCTGTTTCCGTCCAAACAGAAGGAAATGGCAAATAAGCTCAGTGAGCTGAAGAAGGGAGGCGATACAGATGTCAGCAAAAAACCTTGACAGTAAAGGTCGTTTCAGATCGAAGACCATCGGTTTTCGGGTATCACCCGAAGAAGACAAGCTGATAAATTCGGCAGTGGCACTTTCGGGGCTTACCAAACAGGACTACATCGTAAAACGGCTTCTATGCCGTGATGTAGTGGTGCAGGGCAATCCGAGAGTATACAAGGCTCTGAAAAATCAGCTTGCGGAAGTCCTCGGCGAACTGAAAAGAATAGAGAACGGTTCTGCTATAGACGATGATTTGCTGTCTACAATACAGCTTATTACAACAACATTGAATGGTCTGAAAGGAGATAGAGAATGACCGAAAAAAGAGAAATGACCGCCCCTATGACCACTGATTTGGCAGAGGTCGGACAGTCACCTGATTTAATAACTACAATTATACCAGATTATAGGGGAAATTTCAATCCCTCTGACGAGGAAATATACCTGGCTCAGCAAGAGTACGAGCAGGAAATGAAAGCACAAGCACAGGCGGAGCGTAAATCTGCCCCGGGATTTATGCAGACTGTTTCCATGCCGGAGCTTTATGAAATGGTCTATCCGGGCAAACCGCCTGTAATAGAGAATTTTCTTTACCCGGGTACCTACTTGTTTGTTGGTGCACCTAAAGTCGGCAAGAGCTTTATGATGGCTCAGATTGCATATCATGTCAGTTCAGGAACGCCGATGTGGAACTATTCAGTTCGTAAGGGCACAGTGCTTTACCTTGCTTTAGAAGACGATTACCGCAGATTGCAGGAACGTCTTTATCGAATGTTCGGAACAGAAACAGCAGACAATCTTTTCTTTTCAGTTGCTTCCAGGTCATTGAATGAGGGATTACTTGATCAACTCGATAACTTCATAAATGAACACCCTGAAACCTCACTTGTCATCATCGATACCTTGCAGAAAGTTCGTGAAGTCCAGGGCGATACTTACAGTTATGCAAGGGATTATGACATTATCACAGAGCTGAAAACCTTTGCGGACAGGACAGGTATCTGCCTGATACTTGTTCACCATACCCGTAAGCAGAAATCTGATGATAGTTTCGATAGAATTTCCGGCACGAATGGTCTGCTTGGTGCAGCGGACGGAGCTTTTATAATGTATAAGTCCAGGCATATTGACGGAGATGCCACGATAGAGGTATCGGGCAGAGATCAACCTGACAAGCATTTCATGATTACACGAAACAAGGAAACACTGTGCTGGGACTTCAAAGGTGAGCACACTCCGGACTACACTGAACCGCCAGAACCTGTAATTGAAGCAGTCGGTAAATTAGTAAATGCCGATAATCCGACCTGGGAGGGTACAGCTACGGAACTTATCGAAAAACTGAAGCTTGACATCAAGCCGAATGCTCTTTCTTTGAAGCTGAATATAAATGCCGGGAAGCTGTATGATATGTACTTTGTGCAATACAGCATGAAGCGTACTCACAAAGCGAAAATGATTCAGCTTCATTATGATGATAACCACCCTATTGTTGTTGCTTCCGAATCTGTTAAAGAAGATGTTTCTTCTGTTAAGAACAAAATTATAACTAACTCCGATGCAGTTGATGATATTGCAGGAGAAAAATGTGAGCCAGGTATATCAGAAGATGATTGATAACGATTTAGTGTGACGATGTGCGTCGATGCGTCGGTAGTTTTAGGGCAGTGTAAAACATCGTCATCGCCGACGCACATCGACGCAGTTAAGGGTACGATTTTCAAAAAACTGTGCCCACATTTTCGGCTGCTCCGTCAGCCGATTAGCCTCGCAGAGCGCATAAGATACTTTTGATAGACGGTTACTCGGCTGTCGAAAGTATCTTTGCGTTACTCTTGCCAAGAGTAACAGAAGCTAATTCGGCTCCTGCCGAATTAGTCGGTGCTCCGTCACCGATTGCCTGCTGTGCAGGCTTATCCATTTTCTATGCCGCTCCTGCGGCGTATTTATAAAGGAGAGTGATTTTATAGAACAAAGAACTCTGAGCGGCTGTATCGGTCGTGGAGACCTGAATCATAACAACCGTTCTATCATAACTGAAAATGTCCATGAGGATAAAATTCGTGATGATATTATAATCTGTCAGCGCTCACTTAAACAGCTGTATTATGAATTGTTTGATGATGCACTTGCAGAGTATAACAATAAACAAACCAGGCGTGACCGTAAGATTGCAAATTATCAGCAGCACATCCGTCACAGCAGACAGGAAAAAGAATTCTATGAAGCTCTGTTCCAAGTCGGCAACCGTGATGATACCGGAATGGATTCCGACATGTGCAAAGAAGCGGCCGTGGTGCTTGAAGAATATGCCCGAACCTTTGAGGAGAGGAATTCTCATCTGAAACTTTTCAATGCCGTGATACATATTGATTTTGTCAATAATACTTGACACATTTTTTACGAACGATTTTAAGCAGCA
>JBJEQU010000031.1:0-6468 GCA_051881935.1 Porcipelethomonas sp.
TTTCCAAAAAAAATCAAATAACCTTTTCCGTAGGGCATATCAGAGTGTAAAAAATTATTTTTAAGGTGAACAATGGGGGACGCTTTACAAGTGAAATCGTCCCCTGAATAACCTTAAAATCAGGTTTTCCGGCAAACCGGGTGACAAAACTCTGTTTTGTCACACCAGCTCCGCCTTTTGTCCTCAGAAAAAAATATCCTGCCGGTCTGAAATAACCTTTTCTGAAGGGTCATATTATTTTTGTCGTCCATTTTTCAAGGTTCCATACATCAGTTACAATATCCCCGTAAAATTCCGGTTCATGGCTTACCAGCACAACAGTCCCCCTGTATTCTCTGACCGCCTTTTTAAGCTCTTCCTTTGCATCCACATCCAGATGATTTGTCGGCTCGTCCAGCACAAGGAGGTTGCACGGTCTGAGCATAAGCCGGCAAAGCCTTACCTTTGCGTTTTCGCCCCCTGACAGCACTCTCATCTGTGTGGTTATATGCTCTGTGGTAAGTCCGCACCGTGCAAGAGCTGCCCTTACCTCCGCATTTGTCATAGCCGGGAATTCGTCCCATATTTCCTCAAGGGCAGTTTTGTCCGAGCCGTTTTCCTCCTGTTCAAAATAGCATACCTCAGCAAACTGGTCAAGAGATACGCTTCCGGAAACCGGCTTTATTATTCCCAGCATGGTTCTGAGCAGTGTTGATTTTCCGAGTCCGTTTACACCCTTTATGGCAATTTTCATGTTGCGTTCCACCTGAAAATTCAGCGGACAGGTAAGAGGCTCATCATAGCCCAGAACGAGGTCTTTTGCGTCAATAACCACCTTTCCGGTAGTCCTTGCAGACTGAAAGCAAAATGACGGTTTTATCTTTTCCTTTGCAAGGGTTATTACCTCCATTTTATCAAGCTTTCTCTGACGTGACCTTGCCATATTGGCTGTTGCGGCTCTTGCCTTGTTTCTGGCAACAAACTCTTCAAGGCCGGCAATTTCCTTCTGCTGTTTTTCATACGCCTGCTCAAGCTGACGCTTTTTCAGCTCATACATACGCCGGAAATTTTCATAGTCTCCCGTATATCTTGTAAGCACTGCATTTTCAACATGGTAAATTACATTTACAACACTGTTAAGAAAGGGGATATCATGGGAAACGAGAATAAAAGCATTTGAATAATTCCGGAGAAAATTTCTCAGCCATTCAATATGGTTCTCATCAAGAAAGTTGGTAGGCTCGTCCAGAATAAGTATCATCGGATTTTCCAAAAGCACCTTTGCCAGCAGTACCTTCGCTCTCTGACCGCCGGACAGCTCGGAAACATCACGGTCAAGACCTATCTCCTGAAGTCCCAGACCGTTGGCGTATTCGGAAATCCGGCTGTCAATGGTATAATAGCCGTTTGTATCCAGAATGTCCTGTATCTCCCCCACCGATTCCATCATTTCATTCATTTCTTCTTCGGTGCAGTCCCCCATCCTGTCATAAAGGTCAAGCATTTCCTGTTCAAGGTCGCTCAGGTGACGAAAAGCGTCCCTTAAAACATCATAGATAGTATTTCCTTTTTCAAGGGTACTGAACTGGTCAAGATAGCCTGTAGTGATATGTCTGCACCATTCTATCTTTCCTTCGTCCGGCATAAGTTTCCCTGTAATGATATTCAGAAAAGTAGTTTTTCCCTCTCCGTTTGCGCCTACAAGACCCACATGCTCCCCTTTCAAAAGCCTGAAGGAAGCATCATCCAGTATCTGCCGTGCGCCAAAGCCGTGCGTTACATGTTCAACATTAAGTATACTCATTTTTCATTCCTTATTTTCATTATTCCTATACCTTTTTAAATTCACTGAAAGCCTCTCCCACACTGGAAACACCGATAAGCTTTATGGAATAATCCTCCTGATTTATCGTTCTCAGCGACGCTTTCGGAAGAATGCATATTTCAAAACCCATTCTCTCCGCTTCCTTTATACGCTGTATGATATTTGACACTGCCCTTACCTCTCCCCCAAGACCAATCTCACCAAAGGCAATAAGCCGGCTGTCCATAGGCTTGTCCAGAAGGCTTGAATACATGCACAGTGCAACGGCGAGATCTCCTGCGGTTTCATTGACGCTGAATCCCCCGACAATGTTGAGATACACATCAAGAGAGCCGAAAAACAGTCCTGCACGCTTTTCCAGTACCGCAATAATAATTACCATTCTGTTAAAATCAAATCCCTTGGACATTCTTCTGGGAGCTGCAAATCCGCTCTTTGTTGCAAGAACCTGAACCTCCGCAAGAATGGGGCGGAGTCCCTCCATGGTACAGGTAACACAGGTACCCGATACGTTCTGGGGTCTGCCGGACAGGAGCATCTGCGAGGGATTTTCCACCTCCTCAAGTCCCTTGTCATACATTTCAAAAACCCCTATTTCATTGGTAGAGCCATAGCGGTTCTTGACAGTACGGAGTATGCGGCAGCTTAAATTTCTCTCCCCTTCAAAATAGAGAACAGCGTCAACAATATGCTCCATTACCTTAGGGCCGGCTATTGCTCCGTCCTTGTTTACATGCCCTACGATTATTATGGGTATTTCAAGGGATTTGGCGGTATGCATAAACAGGTTTGTACACTCCCTTACCTGGGTAAGACTGCCGGGACTTGAAGTTATGGACTGAATACTCATAGTCTGAATTGAATCGATTATTACAACGTCCGGTTCGGTCTGCGAAATGGTTTCACATATTGCCTCCGCATCGGTAACGGTAAGCAGATAAAGACTTTCCGTATCAACGCCAAGCCTCTGCGCCCTTATCTTTATCTGCCTTGCAGATTCCTCTCCGGAAACATAAAGAATGGAGTAGTTTTCTCCAAGATACTGGCATATCTGCAATAACAGGGTACTTTTTCCTATACCCGGGGAACCGCCCAGCAGTACGATAGAACCTTTGACGAGTCCGCCCCCCAGAACACGGTCAAGCTCCCCTATTCCCGTCTTATATCTGACGTCCGCATCAACGTCGATTTCCGAAAGCTCCATAATTTTATCAGAAAGGTCAGCCGCTTTTACAGCTGACCTTCCGCCTCTGGGTGCCACCACTGGTGTGGACTCCTCGAAGCTGTTCCAAGCTCCGCAGTCGGGGCATCTTCCGTTCCATTTTGCGGACTGATATCCGCACTGATTGCATTCATATATTACCTTTGGCTTTGCCATTTTAACATCCTTTCATAATATTATCGTTCACTGAGATACTCATTTACCGCCGCAAAAATACTGAAGGCAACTTTATTCTGATAGTCCTCCGTTTTCAGCAGGGCGGCTTCCTCCGGATTGGAAAGAAAACCGCATTCCGCCATTACAGTGGGGTTTTTGCTGAAATAGCAAAGGAACAGTTCCTTGCCGCAGAGCTTGATCTCCCTGTCATTGTCCGGCTGGATATACTCCCTGAACTTATCCTGAATAGCCTGAGCTATATATTTGCTCTGGGGATTGGTATCTGAATAAAACACCTGTCCTCCGCTGTATTTGGGGTCGGTGAACTGATTCTGGTGAATGGAAATGCATATAGCATTATCATTCTTATTAAAAATTTCAAGACGGTTATCCATGTCAGAGCTTTTCTGATTTGCTATCCCCTCAACACCGTCATCGTGGATAGAGCGGTCTGTGTCCCTTGTTACATCGACCTCATAGCCGAATACCTCGAACATGTCTCTCAGGGTCAGCAGTATGTTCAGATTTATTCCCTTTTCCGGCACTCCGTCCGCAGATGAACAGCCGCCGTCTATTCCGCCGTGTGGCGAATCAACTTAAACTTAGTTTATTTATGTTATGGTATTACTTGCGCAAATGGGCATTTACAGTTATAAAAACAACTCCATTTCATTCTCTTTATTTACAAATCCTCGTTGTGCATATAGTTTCTTACCCTGTTCACTACTATTAAGCCATAACCTGTTTATTTGGTTTTTCTTTGAGTATTCAATAATCATATCCAAAATTTGATTTGCAAAGCCACACTTTCTATAAAGAGGCAAAGTATATATGTTTAAAATATATCCCTCTAATCCACTTAAATTTTCTTCATAAGGAATACGAGCAAATAAGCATAATGAACCTATTGAAACGAGTTTTCTTTCTTGAAATATCCCCCAACATAATAAATCTTTGTTTATATGCGACATATAATATTGCTTTGTTGCTGATTTTAGTTCAGTAATATCTCTGCCTTTGTGGATTTCACCTAATTCCTCAAACAACTCAATTCGTAAATTACAAAACTCATCTACCGATTTCTCATCTAACTGCAAAATATTGATACTCATAATATGACAATTACCTCACAATTTTTAATTTATCTTAGTACTTACCTTTTACTTTGAACCTGTATCCATAGCCATAACATCCCTGCAGGTAAGTTCTGTATGGTCATAGTCGATATGAAAATAATCAAGAATCACTTTCATATCGTCCTGTGCAGAAAGAAATACGTCAATAAGCCTGTTCTTTTTCTCCTCTGTCTGCCATTCTTTGAGTCCCATATAATAATACATCTTATGACGCTCGTCAATATTGAAAGGGACAATGTTATTTTCAAGACATTGTTTCAGCATAATAAGTCTGCCCGTTCTGCCGTTGCCGTCATAAAACGGATGTATCTTTTCGTATTCTGCATGAAAGCTGACAATATCATAGAAGGACATCTGTTTCCCGTAATACTCGTCAAGCAATCTTTTCATCTGTTCTGCCACTTCATCTGGAGCAGCCGTTTCTGTTTCTCCCACAATATTGGGTTCTGTTTTGTAATCGCCTATAACCATGAAATCCTCATCTGCAAGCACGCCTGATTTCAGCATTTTGTGAAGATTCCTGATATACTCCTCTGTAAGCGGTTCAGACAAGGTATCCAATACATAGTCAAAGCACCTGAAATGATTGACAGTTTCAATAATATCGTTGACAGGAGTATTTTTCGCATCAATTGTTCTGGTTTCGTAAATATAACGTGTCTGGTCATAGGACAGCTGACTTCCCTCAATGTGGTTGGAATTGTACGCAAAGTCTATCTGTAATTTATGATAGACACCACCATGATATCTGGCTTTTTTCTCACAAATCAGTTTTTCTGAAAGTGTTTTCATGTCGGTTCCTTTCTATGGCAGTTCCTGTTCTGCCTACTCCGCTGAGTGGTCATTGCAATTTTTACAGTCACCACATAACTCAAGTTCAGACAACTCCCTCCACAATGGTTCTGCCATTAAATTCAATCGTGTGCACACCACTCTGTTTATTTTTGTTGAAATTAAAACTGAGAAGATAGCCCTTGTGAATGTGATAATAATCCAGATACTCGGATAACTGTTTTTCACCCTGTGTATTGTATTCCTCACCATGCCAGATTTTAAGTTCAATGATATATTGCTTTCCAAGGTAATCAACAATAACATCAGTACGCCTCTGGTCACGGGTCTGTGCCTCAATGTAGTAATTTCCGATGCCGTTTATAATTGGTCTGAGATACAAGAGAAACAGCTTTCTGCCGTCCTGCTCCTTGAACTTGTCAGGCTGTGAACCATAAATATCATTGAAATGCAGTATGAATTTTTCGAGAATCAAATCCATATTCAGCATGCCGTTCTGAATAAACTGAGGTTTCGCCTGTGCTCCTGACTGATACATTTCTGTGGACTGCATTTGTTTTGATGTCAGAAAAAAGTCATAGAGAACCGTTTCAAAAATGCGGTTTGCAATTTTCACACTTCCGTTATTCACCTTTATAAAACCATACATAAGAGCCATGTCTGTTGATTCGTCATAGGGATTGTAAGAGAATGTATTGCCATTCATCAGAATATCATGAACACAATTTCTTAATTCCTCATCATCTTCCAGTTTGTTTATCAAGGAATCGAACAGCATTTGTCTGGTTGAAACGATATTTCCGACAGCTTTTATAATTCCCTCTGCAGTCCATCTGATATCATTTTCCAGATTCTCATCATTGCGCTTGCAAATTGAAGATACCAGAACGGGGTAGCCTGATGTATAATCATAGATAAGCTGTGAAATTTCCGAAATATCCATTCCCGTATGATAATCATTTTCGTAAGTCTCCAGCATACCTGCAATGTCTTCGGGTGAGAAACTCATGTCCACATCAAAAGAAGATGCGATATTCCATGGACTGTTGTGTCTGTGTTCGGAATCAGGACGTATTTTCTGACGAAGATTCCGTATGTCATGTACGCCTGCAAGAATTACCGACTGAAATGTCGGACGTTTATTTCTTTTCAGATAATACAGACGAAGCTGTGCCAAAAAATCCAGAAAAACCTGATTGTTTGATGCCTGGTCTACTTCGTCGATTATCAAAACGAATTTTTCCTTGGACGATTTGAAAATTCGGGATAATTTCCCGAACAAATCTGTCATATCGGTAATGTCAGTTAAAATCTCCTTTGCAGACTGATAAACATTCTGATAGTCAGAAAACTCCAAT
>JBJEQU010000032.1:0-6415 GCA_051881935.1 Porcipelethomonas sp.
TACCCTGAACCGCTTCTTGTCCAGAATGTGACCTCATGCATCCGTTCTCCTGCCCGGAATTTGGAGATAAGGAATTCTCTGTCAGTATTTTTTAAATCTTCATCGGTATCAGACTTAAAAATATTATCCATTGACCAATTGATGAATTCCGAATATGAGTAAGGGAATTTAATATCGGGTTTTACTTCAACCGGTCTGTTTTTTGAATCCTTATAATCAAGGATTTTTCCAATTATAAGATCCCTGCTGAGATTCACCTCAAAATATCCGGAAGCGTCCGAATTGATAGCTGTTTTGTAAATACTCTCTTTTTTCAGAAGCGTCTTTATATGATTAAGCTGCTCCATTTCTTCATCAATATACCTTGAGAGGAAAACCATTAAAATATCGTTGCTGCCATTATTAACAAAAACGCCTTTTGTTTCGATCCAGTGAACCAGACTGTTATCAACGAGCTGCTGATATTTCAGTGATATCTGAGTTTCTCCCTTACGGTATGCATGAATAAGGGATTTCATGTTAAAGGTTTCTTCAAACTCTTTCCTCTGTGATTCATCAGTAATCAGTGAACCGTAAGTTTCGACAAAATCATCAATAAATCCAGTCGTTTTTTTCAGCTCCGAATACGGACGCCCATATTCAATTATCCTGTATTTATTAGTGGTCAGATTGACAAGAAGACATATCTGATAAACATCACTGATCATAAGACGCAGAAGTTCATTATCCATAAAAAAGAGTTCATCCCTGTTTTCTTTTACATTGTCCATAGAAATCTCCGATCCTTATCTGAAATAAATACAATGGCTGAGGGCACATAATTCCCTGGTGCACATTCTGTATATTACATCTTACGGATATTATTTTAAGAATTGCGTGATCGTATCAAGCAATGCATTGATATCAATCGGCTTTGAAATGTGTGTATTCATTCCGGCGCTGATGGCCTCCTGTTTATCCTCAACAAATGCGTTAGCGGTCATGGCAATTATCGGGATACGGGACAGTTCATGATTATCAAGTGCTCTTATAGCCCTCGCAGCGTCATATCCATTCATGTTCGGCATCTGAATATCCATAAGAATAATATCATAATATCCCGCTTCAGAAGCTGATACCTTATCCACCGCTACCTGTCCATCCTCTGCGGTTTCAACAACAAAATCACTTTCTGTCAGAAGCTCGCAGGCTATTTCCCTGTTGATCTCATTGTCCTCAACAAGAAGTATTCTCTTCCCTTTGACCTCATCCAGAGTGTCAGCCACAAGCTTTTCTTCAGACTTTCTGACCTTTCCGATGATATTGAGAAGCGTATCCCTGAGTGTTGAAAGGAATATGGGCTTATTGCAAAAGGCGGTAACACCGGCTTCCCTTGCTTCATCCTCAATAGCAGACCAGTCGTATGCTGTGAGGATTATTATCGGTACCTTGTCTCCGACTTCCTTCCGGATCCTTCTTGCGACCTCAACCCCATTCAGATCAGGAAGCTGCCAGTCTATTACATACGCATAAAAATCATCAGCGAGCTCTGCTGCCTGACGTGCATGGAGAACTGCCTCCTTGCCGGACATAGTCCACTGAGCACGCATTCCGATCTGACTGAGCATTTTTGTAACACTATCACAGATATTAAAATCATCATCTACAACAAGAGCACGGAGACCGTCAAGCTCCTTGATGACCTCAATCTGCTTTTTCTCCCCGACAAGTCTGAATTCAAGATTGATTATAAATTCAGTTCCTTTGCCCTGTTCACTGTGGACTTCAATAGTACCGCCCATCATATCAACTATATTTTTGGAAATTGCCATTCCAAGACCGGTACCCTGAATGCCGCTTACCGTAGACGTTCTCTCACGTTCAAAAGGCTCAAAAACATGCTTTGCAAACTCCGGGCTCATTCCTATACCGGTATCTTTGACGGAGAATTCATATTTTCCATATCCCGGAGGCGCACCATGCTTTTGCGTAATGGACATTGAAACAGAACCGCCTGAAGGTGTAAACTTAATTGCATTGCTCAGCAGATTAAGCAGCACCTGATTCAGATGAAGCTTATCACAGTAGATATCCTCATCCACCACATCAAAGGTATCGATAAACAGATTAAGTTGTTTTGAATGGATCTGATTAATTATAATACTCCTGAGGTCACGGGTCATATCCGGGAAACTGCACTCGGTTTCTTCAATATATACCCTTCCGCTTTCAATACGGCTCATATCAAGGATATCATTTATAAGGCTCAGAAGATGATTTCCAGCGGAAAGTATCTTGGAATGATAATCAAGAACCTTCTCCCTGCTGTCAATATTTGTTGTTGCAAGGGTAGTATATCCTATAATTGCATTCATCGGTGTTCTTATGTCATGGGACATATTTGAAAGAAACATTGTTTTCGCTCTCTCGGCATTTTCCGCCTTGATAAGTCTTTCCTCAAGAACAGCCTTTTCAATATTATTTTTAGAGATCCTGTACTGCCATATAATGTAAATTGCAAATACAACGGATTCACTGGCAATCAGTATCCAGCAGACTTTCTTTATCTGGTGAAGATTTTCAAGGGCAACCTCCTCCGGAATAGATACAAGAACGCTCCATGAATCTATATATGTAGGAGTATAGCTTACATACTGTCTTTTTTCATCATCAAGGGATTCATATACACCATTTCCCTTATATCCCCGGAGGACATTCTGCTGGAACACTCCTTCTGCTTCATCCTCCTTAATATTTGAGTAATTCATATTTTTCATATTAAGCAGCGGTTCACGCTTGGTATCAACAATGAAATCACCCGTTCTTCTGTCCACTATAAAGAAATCAGCGGAGTAATTAAAAAGGTCAACACTGTCAAATATTTCTTCAATTTCATCGCAATAAAGCTCGCCAAACACCATTGCCAGGACATCACCGTTTTCAACCACAGGTATAAACAGTCTTACGCCGTATTCACCTTCACCGGTTTCAGCATTTTCCATTCTGATGCGTCCGGAAAAATGTATGCCGCTCTTGGCTTCCTCTTTAAGGGACAGTCCGTAATAAGAGTAATCATTTCTATCAAAATCATATATACCGCCATCATATAGTATTTTAACACGATATTCTGAAATCGTATCCTTGACAATATCCGAAAATTTGTTGTTATATAAATCATCAATGGTATCCTCACGGTTATTTCCGATGATCTGTGCCACAGCCGTGAGACGGGACTGCATTCCCTTTATATTGCTGTTCAAAACATTTGTTGCAGATCTTACCCCCTCCTCAAGACGCTGAATACAATATTTTTCAGTAATTATGTTTATATTGTAAAATGCAACGTACAATGCAAGGGATGTAATAAAAACAAGTATGGCTGTAGCTATAAATGTTCTTTCCTTGATTACTCTCCTTATATTTTTTGTATTATCTTTTTCATGTTTTCTTTTCATACTTATTCCTCATATTTAGGCGGATCAGCATATCAGACAGCACTGTACTGTTTAAACAGCTGAACAGCAATCAGTTCTATTTTTAATCAGACATTATCCTTATGACTACCTGATAAGCATCAGAAAGATACCCATCAAATACTTTTAATAAATACAGCATATTTTATAAATATGGACAAACCAAAAAACCATTTTTTGTCATTTTTATTATTTTACCACATATTTCTCCCTATGTCAAGTGAATGATTATTCAGCAGACAAAAAAACAGCACTCCCGGAAGGAATGCTGTTTCAAAAAACAGAATCATCTCATATCTGTGCCGACTTTAATAATTATGGTTACCCAGTGTCTTCCCTCCTGACTTGCAAGTGCCCTTGCAATCATGGCAGCATCACGGACATTTATCACCTGGTCACCATTAAAATCAGTGTAAAACGGAAGCGTGTCCTCCTGTCCTAATGCAAGCATCTTCGCAATGAGTGCAGCATCACGGACATCGACCTTTCCGTCTTCATTGGCATCTCCGACAACTGCGATCTTTGTAATCACCGGCTGGTCAGGATCTACGTCCGGAGCCGTTGTGCCGGAAATATCTGTTACGTAAGGATGGTCAGCTGTTGTCTGTGACGTATCAGAAACACTGACCGGAGTTACAGTTGAAACTGATGAAGCAGTTGTACCGGAAGAGTCAGTTGTTTTTGAGACTGCCGATGAATCAGAAGTCAGACCGGAAACTCCGGATACCCCTGACACCGATGAAACATCAGAGCCCGATGTATTTGTTATACCAGAAACATTGCTTACCGTTGTAGTTGAAACTGTTGACACTCCGGACGGAAGTGTTACACCTGATACAGTCGTAACGGCTGAAACGCTCGAAGATGTAGCCGGACCTACGGGTGCTGCAGTGGTGACTGTCGTTACAACAGGACTGCCGTTTACAGCAACACTGCATTCAAGGATAGTGGTTCCTACTATAGCATAAATTATCGCATCTCCGCTTCCGATTGCTGTAACAAGGCCGTCCTCAACCTTCACAACTGTCAGGTCGCTTGACATCCATTTAATTTCACCGTCATAATTTTCAACACGGAGATTTGCAGTTTCCCCTTCATTCAGCTCAATAAATAATTCTGAAAGCATCGGGACTGTCTCTAAATCAACAAAAACGATTCCATTCCTGATAGCATAACTCTGTGCCTGACTTCCTATATAACCGTATATCGTGAAAGCAGGTACCGGATCACCATTTGAAAAATAACCAATGGCATTTGTTCCGATCTCCTCAACAACTTTCGGGATTATAATGGAATTGAGCATTCCGGCATCGGTGAATGAATAATCAGCTATTTTCATTACGGGAAGACCGATTATCTGCTCAGGAATCTTGATTTTCTGTGCAGTGCCGGAATAACCGGTAACCGTTACTGAGTCATATTCCCCGTCTTCATCCGAATCCACAGGGGCGTAGTAAAGTTCACTTCCCTTGTTGTCAAGCTTGAGAATGTATGATACCTCGTATCTGAGTCCCAGGAACGAACGTCCCAGTGTATATTGCTGTATCTCTGTCTGATCTTCACCCTTTATAGTCATGTCACTGTATCGTACACCAGCGATCCAGACATTGAATTTTGCCATGGTATCACTGCTGAGTTCCATCTGATCAATATTTCTGATAAGGGTCATTATCTTTCCTTCAAGAGTTGTTGCAACTGATATATCGACCTTGTCAAGCTTGCTCTGAAGCTTTATTGAAACTTCATCGAGATCATCATCTGTGAAATTTCCGTCTTTATAATTAATCTTTTCAGCAACATATCTGACAACGTCCTCAGTTGTTGCATTGGCACCAAGTTCGTCATTCATAAAATTAACAATAGACTTGGATGTCATGAAAGCCACATTTCCCATAGCATCTGTCTTTAAGGTTGACGGAGCGTAAATGACCGAAAGCTTATCACAGTAACCGAAGGCAAAATCATCAACACCAACAACCTTAAAGCTCAGTCCGTTGATAGTAGCCTTTTCAGGAATAACGATCTTTTCAGCTGTTACATCCTGACAGTCAGTAATTACAACGCCGCCGTTTGCAAACCTGTAGGTAAATCCGTCCACCTCATAATCAGCATTTGCAATAAATGGTATTGAGAACATCATAAGCGAAAAAGCAAGTATGCCGCTTATAAATTTAGAAATCCTTTTCTTCATTCTCGTTTCCTCCTAATATTTATTTCGAATCATGCATAGATCATTACATCTATATATGCTATACTTACATTTTAACATTTTCGGGAAATAAAGTCAATATTATTTTCGAAGATATGGGAAATTATCAGGAATTATTTTTTTGTTTTCAACAAAAGCCGGACATAAATCCGGCTCTTATAACATATGTAATCAGGTATTCTTATCCACCTGATGGAAGGTTTTCAGGTTTCCTATTTTTTCATTTCTCTCGTCAAGTACCTTTTCAACCTCAGACCATTCCAGACCCTGGTTAGCGCACAAAACCATTACGTGATACAAGAGGTCATTTATCTCATTCTTAAGCTCGTCATTATCACCGTTTTTTGCAGCAATAACCGTTTCCGTAGCTTCTTCACCGATTTTTTTACAGATCTTGTCAACGCCCTTTTCAAACAGATAGCATGTATAGGAATTTTCCTGTGCCGTGCCGTTTTCATAGGCAGCCTTTCTCTGTCTTATAACCTCAAATATTTCTTCGTAAACTGACATGTTATTTTTCCTCCTCATTGTATATTTCATTGAAAAAGCAGCTGTATTCACCTGTATGGCAGGCAGCACCTGTCTGCTTTACATTGACAAGCAGAGTATCGTTATCGCAGTCCCCGTAAATGCTGACAACCTTCTGAACATGACCGGATGTTGCTCCCTTGTTCCAGTACTCCTGCCTTGAACGGCTCCAGAACCATGTATATCCTGTTTCAAGAGTCTTTTTAAGGCTCTCCTTATTCATATA